>JASHYD010001279.1 GCA_030043175.1 Xanthobacteraceae bacterium
CCACAGTCGCCTTTACGATCGACCACGACGGGCGCTTGGTGACGAGCCGCATCGTGCAAAGCTCGGGATCGGAGACGCTCGACGAAGAGACGCTCGCGATGCTGGTGCGCGCGCAGCCGCTACCGAAGCCGCCTGACAATGTTTTGGACAGGGAATTGGCCTTTGTCGTTCCCGTGCGCTTCAATATCAAGTGACGCCACAGGCCCCATGGGACGGCGGGGTCGTGTGCCGTAGCAAACAGTTCGCTTCGTCGGCGATCCGCGCGATCAGGTCATGTTGGCGCCGAACGCAGTGGAGATGAAGAACTGATGGGTAAAGCCTGCTATCACTTCGGCGACCCCAAGAAGAATCATTAAAACTCCGGCAATGGTAAGACCGCGACGGCGTCCTTGCGATGTCGGTTCCATGCTCAACGGTCAAGCCACAATTTGCTGTTGTTGCTTTGGGCATATGGGCAACGCTTTAGCGTTGTCCAAGTGCAGCGTCATGTCCACAGCCGTTTCAAGCAATCCACCGCAGATGTACGGCTCATAGGCGTTGAGCGCCTCCTAAGCGCGCGGTCCGTGTCGCCGCCGGATCAGCCATTCGGTCCCATCGATGAGAATCCCTGAGAGGAAGAACAGAAAAAAGGCATCATTCAAGAATGAAGCCTGGGCCAAGCATCCCTGCAGGCCGTGACACGACTCTGCGAAGTAATCGATGGTGACAAGGCCGACCCAAGCGAACGCCATCAGGACAGCACAAGTCCAGACAATAACCCCCGCAAGGCGCAGCCACTGCGACATCGTCATCTCTCTCGGCTTGAAGTGATCGCGCTCAAGTTCCGCCGGCGATAGTGTGAATCGAATAAAAACCGCTAGCCTGATCGATCGGTGATATCCCGGGTCGACGGGTCGATTGCCGAGGCGCGTGGCCACTCGTTGCTTCTCAAGCACAACCGAATAGATCGATCGCCTCCCCGGTTCAGATCGGAGCAACGGTGGACGCATGCTGGCATGCTACCACTTCTGGCGCCCTGATGACGCGGCCCTACTTGCGCGCCTCGAGTGCTGGCCGTTGCCATGCGGGCAGACATCCATCACAGAAATACCATTCGGCGCCCTACATCACGAGCGAGCAGGGCCCGCTGCCGCAAGAACGCCAGCGGCCCGGCCGCCAATCACCGTCACCGCATCGTCGACCTTCGCCCCGAAATTGGATGTCCTACCGTCAAGCAACGGCGCGCGGCGCCGCGACACTTCCAATCGGCTCGGGGTCCCTCCAATCCGCTTGGAGGGCGCCCCCATTCACAGCGGCGGCCGGCGCGATCATTGTCTTTCCATCGCCGATGCGCCGATTTCATTTGGTGGAGACAGCCATGATCCGTCCAGCCGTCGCCGTCGCTGCGCCGGTTCTGCTGGCAGCGACCGGTCCTAGCCTCGCTGGCCAAAACGAGAACGTTGCGCCTAACGCGCCGCTCCGTGCCAAATGCACAAATGCAAGCAGCTACCGACTGATGATCATCAACGGCAATTCTGGCCGTGTGACCTATGACGACCGCCGCGACGACATGGTTTGCGTGACGCTGCATTACTTCGTCGGGCGGGATTACTACCGCCGACACCTCTAGATGGAATGCCGTGGAATCAAATTTCCATGAAAGGAGATGCGATTATGCGCATTTTGAAGCTCCTGGCTCTCGCTACCGTTCCGCTGTTGTCCATGCCCGCAGTAGCGACCGGCGTTTGTCAGCGATGGTGTGAGTTTCAGCTGCTGGATTGTCATCGCCATGCGGGAAGCGAAAAATTGAGCGTCAGTCCGCAATTCTTTTGAAAACCTCCCCAGATAATTACTGCAGAGAGGTAACCCTGGTCTGAGGAGACACTGACGACACGCCGCTGGTTCACAAAACGGGTTCTCGCCGGTCCAATAAAATGGAAGAAAAGCCGAGCGAAGTTTGGCTCGGCGACATTGAGGACGACATCCATGGCCCCTTTGACCAAGCCAACAAGCAATAATGTTAAGGCCTGCACCAACAATCGCGTCGGCCGTTCACCCGCGGCTCGCCACGCCAGGGCACGCGCAACTCTCGTCGCAACGCGGTTTAGGGAGCCGGTCCATGTGTCGCCTTACGTCATGCGCGGCAACCGCGCTGTTGGCCTTCGGCCGATCGGTTGCCAACCGGTTTCTGCGATGGCGAGATTATCGCCGAACGTTAAACGAGCTCGAGAGCCTCAGCGAGAGCGATTTGCCGGACATGAGAATCAGCAAGGCTGATTTTGACGCTATAGCCCGGGAAGAGGCCGCGCGCCGTCATAAATCGAGGCGCTGATACGGATTTGGACTGAGAGTTCGATTCGATCGGGGACTTGGTTAAAGCCGAACCACCGGCGGTGAAGCCGAGAATAAATGTAAGCGTTCGATCAATTGTAGTGAATTCAAGGCAACCTCCTGACAGGAGATCACAAATGAAACGTTCGAAGTTCATCCCGGTTATTCTCGCCGCTTTAGTTCCTGCAGGGGCGAGCCACGACGTGTTCGCCCAGCAGCCGTCTACGGTGGACGTCTTCGTACCGACGGGTAAAAAGCGATTGGTGGGGTTCTTCACCAACTTAAATCCCGACTGTTCTGCAGCCGGGGAAATCGATGCGCGCGTGATCAAGCAGCCGGAAAACGGGACGGTGGAAGTCGAGACCGGGACCGGCTTTCCGAACTATGTTAAAGACAATCAACGCTATGCATGCAATTTAAAATCGAGCCCTGGAATGCGAGTGACCTACACATCGAAAGAAACCTTCATCGGCGGCGATACGTTCGAAGTCGAATTCTTGAACGGGTTCAGCGATGTGGTTTGGAAATACAACGTGACGGTCAAATAGCCGCTACCGTCTGACGCTCACCTTGTCGATGACGGCGGCGTAGCCGATTGCCACGCGCTTGAGCGCCAGCGCCGATCGAACGCCGCGATGACATGGTAGCCGGACATTATGCCGGCACAAAAAAGTGGCTCTGGCATGAGCATAAGACAGTGGAATGGCCAACGAAGGCCTGCAAATTGGAATAGTCAGGCGCTGGCGGCACGCCGTAATTGAGAAGCAGAGGGTTACGATGCTCGTTTCCGCGGGCACGGGCGTCAGCCAAAAAACGACGACCAGCGCGCCGACCAACTCGCTGGCCCGGTTGCTCGGCACTAGCGGTTTTGGTCTGATCGAATCGCTCTATAATGGCAGTTCCCGGTGCCGAGGCTATTCATGAACGTTATCAAACGACTCTGCCTGATCATCGCGATCGCTCTGGCGATGGATGCTTCCATCATAGCGCCTGCGTTTCCGCAACAGGGCGACGTGGCTGCACTGAACGCAAGAGTAATGGCATTGTATCGAGCCAGGAAATTCGTTGAAGCTGTGCCGCTGGCGCAACAAGTGCTGGCGATCCGCGAGAAAGCGCTCGGTCCCGACCATCCGGACGTCGCGACATCGCTCAACACTCTGGCTCAGCTATACACCAACCAAGGTCGCTACGCCGACGCTGAGCCGCTCGACAAACGAGCTCTAGCTATCCGCGAGAAAGCGCTCGGTCCCGACCATCCCCATGTCGCAACCTCGCTCAGCCACCTAGCTTCGCTTTATGCCAGCCGGGGTCGCTACGCTGATGCATTGGCCTTGGTGCAAACCATGATTGGGCATGGCCGCGCGGCCTCGTACCTCGCCCTTCCAATCCTTTTTGTGGCGCAGCGCAACGACCTGATACCCGCCGACACGACACTTGATGACGCCCTCAACGTGGTGCAGCGCGCCTCGCAGTCGGCTGCGGCGGCGGCCGTCAACAAGCTTGCGGTGCGCCTTGCGGCCGGCACCGATCGGCTGGCAGGCCTGGTGCGCAACGACCAGGACTTGGCCGCCGAGGCGGAAACCCTCGACAAGGCGATCCTCACGGCCGTCTCGAAGGAGCCGGTGAACCGTGATGCCGCCGCCGAGCAGCGGATCAGGGACCGGCTAACCGAGATCGCGAAGCAGCATGCGGCGCTGCAGGGCGTGTTCGGCGCCGAGTTCCCGGACTACGCGGCGGTATCGAACCCGCAGCCGCCGACCGTCAAGGAGAACCAGGGCCTCCTGTCTGATGGCGAGGCGCTGCTGCTCTTTGCGACCGGCGAGAAGGAAAGCTACGTCTTTGCGGTGACCCGCACGAGCGCCACGTGGAAATCAATTCCCCTCGGGACGGCGGCACTGTCTTCGAAGGTTGCCGCCTTCCGCCGCGGCCTCGATGTCGAGGCGCTGCGGCAGTCGGACGAAGGCGGCAACCCGGTGCTGTTCGACCTTCGTCTTGCCAATGAACTCTATGCGGACCTGATCGGACCTGTCGAGGACGTGGTCAAGAACGCGCGCCGGGTACTGGTCGTGCTCGCCGGCCCGTTGACCTCGCTGCCGTTTCACCTGCTCGTGACGGAGAAACCAGCCACTGCAATTCCGCAACTCAAGGATATCGGTTTCTATCGGGACGCTGCCTGGCTCATCAAGCGCAAGGCGGTGAGCGTGCTGCCGGCGCTTTCGAGCCTCAAGGCCTTACGTCAGGTGTCCCACCGGGTCCCGGGCGCGAGGCCCATGGTGGGGTTCGGCGATCCGCTGTTCGATCCGGCGGAGCGGGCGAAGGCGCTTGCCGAACGGCGCGCACGGGCTCGCCTCGCCGTCACGAGGGGCTACGGCGACTTTTGGCGGGGGGCTGGCATCGACCGCGTAAAGCTCGCGCGCTATCTGCCGTCGCTTCTCGACACGGCCGACGAACTCAAGGCGGTCGCCGGAAAGCTCGGCGCCGCGGCCGGCGACATCCACCTCGGCAGCGACGCCAGCGAGACGACGGTGAAGCGGACGGCGCTGGCCGACTACCGGGTGGTCTATTTTGCGACCCATGGTCTCGTCGCCGGGGACGTCGCAGGACTTGGCGAACCGTCGCTTGCGCTCACCCTGCCAAAGCAGCCGACCGAGCTTGACGACGGGCTGCTCACGGCGAGCGAGGTGGCGCAGCTCAAGCTCAATGCCGACTGGGTGGTGC
>JASHYD010001280.1 GCA_030043175.1 Xanthobacteraceae bacterium
CAGCAATGAAATCACATTCTAGGCTAAGCTCTTGAGTGTGCTCGCGATCGATATAGCGGATAACAGCGCGATCACCATCGAGGCCGTGGAGACTCGTTACTTGCGCTTCGAAGCAGATCGGCCCACCCGCCGCCATACGTGATGCAATCAAATCCTTCACCACCTCCTGTTGGCCATAGATCATCACACTCTTGCCGGTAAGCTCCGGTAAGTTCAGGTGTATCGTTCGGCCACGGAACCTCATGTCGAGGCCATTGTCGATCATTCCCTCCCGCCTCAATCGTCCGTCAAGACCAAGTGCCTGCATGGTTTCAATCGTCCCGCGCTCAAGCACGCCGGCACGAACGCGCCCTTCCACGTGGCTGCGGCTACGTCCCTCGAGCACGATGCAATCAATGCGCATTTGCCCGAGGAGGTGCGCCAGGAACAGGCCTGCGGGGCCGGCCCCAATTATCCCAACCTGAGTGCGCATGCCCAATTCCTTGTTGCTCGATTGGTTGCCGAGTCAGCGCGACGAATTTCACACGGTTGTTTCGCGGCGGCACCTCCTGCTGCTCTCAATACCACCGATCACGCGGGCCATCACGCGGGCCACAGGCCACCTGTGCTGCGGTCCATAGCGCATGCTCGATACGTTCCAGCCGGGCATTATCGATCTGCCGGTCTGTTTGCTGACATCGACCGGCTCTGCCTATAGCGGCGCATCGAGCCAACATGTTGGGATTGGCTCGTTCCTCGGGGCGTACGCGCATATTCACCGGGTGGCAATCCTGGAAGGCGCCGGCTTGTCACAGCGCACACCCCAAGCGGACCTCGCTGTTCTGTCTCGATGCAATGGATCTAAATACACCGAGCGTCGGCGAGAGCCAGCGGCGACGTGATAGCCACCGCATAGAACAGCAGTGGCTTGAAGCCCACCACCGTCGCGCCACCCCAAAGCGCCGCAGGGTGCAGGCGCCCGCGCGAGACGAGATCGTAGATGGCGAGCACCACAACAAAGACGTCGGTGTCGTGGAACAGTTTCGGTGCCCCGCCCATACCCACTTGCCGCAAAAATCGTGCGACGGCAGCGGTCAGAAGCGAGATTGTTGCGAGCAGCATCAGCCGTTTGTGGGTGTCCGAATCCTCCCGCTGCAAGATGGCCGCATCGACCAGCACACCGAACACGATGATATCGCCGAGCGGAATGGCAAGGAACTTGCGCGGATCGCCGCCCGGCGGTCCACCATTGCGCCGCAGGGTCTCGACAGATACGGCAACACCGAGGACGAACATGACGGCAGCAAGGAACGCTCCCGCAAGGCCCAACGTGCGGTGAATGTTGGTGCGACGTCCGGCCACCAAGGCAGTTTGCGCAACCAGCAGCACGATCCATGCCGTGAACAAGGCTCCGTGCAGCTGATACAACCGGGAGAGCGGGGGAAGCTCCGCACTGCGATGGAAATAGCTGGGCAGAAATCCAAGGACCGGGACAATCGCGCATGCCAACGCCATTGCGGAAAAGAAATGCCGGTCGGCCTTGCGGATAGCCGGTCGCCCGATTGCTATCGACATGCCCCTCCGCGTGTGTTGTCTAAACGACGAGATGTCCCGTCGGGGAATGAATTTACATCAGGCGAGAGTCATGTACAGCCGATATACCGGCACCTGACTGGGCACCACTCAATTCCCTCAACCATTTAGCCACGATATCGGTCTCTCATGACCGGTGTCGGGTAACAACCCTGACCTCGCCGTCGTCGAACACCGTCACCTCAACCTTGCCGATCTTGCCGACGGAGGCCCTGCGGCCGTCGATGGTGCGCGCGAGCCCGCCCTCGCTGTTGAGGCCGGCGTCGACCAGACGTCGAATCGCCTCGGCGCGTGACA
Organism: Xanthobacteraceae bacterium; assembly: GCA_030043175.1. The sequence goes on from JASHYD010001280.1 coordinate 1,870, forward strand.
GTGAATCCGGGTGGGCCAGACGCCACCGATCGATGGTCCCCCTGAGCCAGTCGGTGGATACTCGCATCATGAAGTTGTGGTTATTGCGTAAGTCGCCGGGACATCCCGGCGATTCAGACCGAAAAGGACAAGGGAAGCAGCCAGAGAGCAAAAAGGCGGCGCCTTGCGAGCGCCGCCCACCCGACATTCCGCCAATTGGCGAAAGGTTACGCACGCGATTCGACCCATCCGTTCCGCTTACCCCGCCGGTATGGCTTTCCGAGCTTCACCAACCTTACTCAGCATTTCCTGGTACTTAGCGAACAAGGCTTTGTAGTCCGCATTATGTTGGGATTGGTACGTTTTGTCTTGAACACATCTATTCCAAGAGTCCTTTACGCGGTCCTGAGCGGCTATGAGGCCGTTAGCCGTGTCATTACGCTGTCCTTTATCCAGACTTGCAAACTTACCACTACTTCCCATGCTAATGATGTTCTTCGCCCGCTCCATTACAGGCGCCCATTTGGCGTTGAAGTCGTTCGGTGAGCACTCGGCCGAGGCGCTCGAGACGCAAGCGAAGGTAACCAGTATTACCCCAACAGCAGCACTTTTCATGACATTCTCCTCTCCAATATTAACGACATCAAAGGTATGAACGACATCAAAGGCCGGTGCGGGGAGCCTATCGCTGTCTGGTGCAATTGGAACCGGATTCAACCGACCGTCCTTCGTCGCGAACCTTGGTCTTTTGCAGTCAGTCCGAGGTTCAAATCAGCCGCCAAAAGAGCGGCGCACATAGCGCCGCGCAACATTGCCGAAAATTCGGTAAGGCTACGCCCTTTACCGCCCTGCCTAACGTGAACGTCGCCAAGGCAATCAGGGCCGGCACCGCACACCCGGCGGGGATACAGGCTCTGACGAACAGCGACGTCTTCATAGGGCGCTTGCGCAGGATGGAGAGGTGCCGCTTGCCTGCCCAGTTGCGGAACTGCTTGTACGGAACGCCGACCGCGGCGGCGATCTCTGGCCCGGAATACTTGCCGAGCATGCGCATCACGATCTCGACAGGCTCTTTGCGCCACGGCCTACCCATCTACTTCACCGCCGCGCCGACGGTGGTTTTGAGGATCTCCTGCCGGCGCTCGGGGTCTCCCTTCTGGGCGGCGACCCGAGCCGCCGTTAGTGTCTGTGCCATGCGTAGATTACTCCGTGGGTAACCGGGGTAACGGGTTGGGGTAACAGAAACCGGCTGTTTTGAACTGTTATCGGGTGTTACGGTCTGTGCAACACCGTGGCTCGGAAATGTCGATGAAGTGGAGCGTTTCAGGTAGTCGCACGGGCATTTTGCGACGTGGTGTGAGCCCGTGGCCCGTGAAGCCGATGTTCGCGGCTCGGAACTCGGAACGGGCCAGATCCGTGGTAAAAGCGCCCCTGTCCTCCGCGTAAACGCGACTGCCCCTCTTGGCTGTTCTGGGTCGATGGTGCTACTGACCACGCACTCAAATGAGTCGCGGCGTCGCTTCCCGGCCGCGCGGACCAGCCGCTTGCCGTGCGCGACCGTAGACTTGGAGCACAGACCGTCCTTTCTCGTGACGCCACGATTCGCGCCACTTTGCCCGCCACTGCAGCCAACGACCGAGGCGGGCTCGACGGCTGCCGTCCCGATGCCCATCGCGATCAGCGATATCTTGATTAACCAGGCGGCAGCGGGCATGCGAAAAGGATATGACGGGAACTGCACGAACCATGAAAACCAGGCGTTTCTCTCGTTGGCTAGTGGCCATCATGCTGTTGCTGGCAGCTGCAATTGCGATCGGTAGTGCTGCTGGCTGGTTGACGCTGCGGGCGAGCTTGCCGATCCTCGACGGTAAAGTTCACGGCAACGGACTGTCAGCTACCGTCACGGTTGATCGCGATGCCCTCGGTGTGCCCACGATCAGTGGCGTTGACCGCGGCGATCTGGCTTATGCGACGGGCTTTCTGCATGCCCAGGACCGCTTTTTCCAAATGGATTTGTTGCGGCGCGCCGCAGCCGGCGAGCTGTCTGAGCTGTTGGGACCTGCCGGGCTCGATCTTGATCGCCGCTATCGCCTGCATCGATTCCGCCATCGTGCGCTTGCTGCGCTTGCGGCCGCACCGGCAGACGAACGCCGCCTAGTCGAGCTCTACACGCGGGGCGTCAATGACGGTCTGAACGCTCTCGCGATCAGACCTTTCGAATACCTGCTATTGGGGATGGCGCCGTTGTCCTGGCGGCCGGAAGACTCGGCCCTGGTCGTGTACGCCATGTACCTCGACCTGCAGTACCGACAACTGGAGTCTATCGTGTCTCGCGCGATCCTGCGTGAGCGCATCTCAGATGACATGTTCACCTTCTTGCTGCCGCCCGCAACTCACTGGGACGCGCCGCTCGACCGGGCAACAAGTCCGATTGTGGACATGCCTGGATTGCCGACCACTAAGCCAAATTGGCTCAGGTCGTCTGCGCCGCAGATCAAGCTGCAGCAGCGCGATACGATTTCAGGCAGCAATAGCTGGGCGGTTGCCGGCCGCTATAGCAAACGAGGTGCAGCCTTGATGGCCAACGATATGCACCTTGGGTTACGGTTACCGAATGTCTGGTATCGGCTTTCGCTCGTCTATCCGGACGGGAGCAGAAATCGGCGCCGCGTCACCGGCGTCACTCTACCTGGCACCCCGGCCATCATCGTGGGCAGCAATGGCCGGGTCGCGTGGGGCCTAACCAACAGCGCGGGAAGCTATCTGGATTTAGTCGGCCTGGACGCTGATACGATGGAGAACTTGCGCTACGAGGTAGCCAGCGGCCGCTCGGAGCAAGCATTACGCCAAGAGGAGCGGATAGCGGTAAAGGGCGCTCCAGCGGTTGATTTGCCGGTGGTCGAGACGCGCTGGGGACCCGCGATTCAGGTAGGCAAGAAGGTCTACGCTGTCCATTGGGTGGCACATGAGCCCAATGCGGTAAATTTGCACCTTTTGCGCATGGAAGACGCCGACAAGGCTTCCGATGCGATGAGGGTTGGTCAGTCAAGCGGCATCCCGACCCAGAACCTGGTCGTCGCCGACGCGGATGGCCACATTGGCTGGACCCTCGCTGGTCCGCTGCCGAGACGTGCAACCCCCAGCGACGACCTTCCGGTTGACGGCGAGCGATATCAGTCTTGGTCCGGTTATCTCGCGCCGGAGGAATATCCGGCCAAGCTGGATCCGCCGCTCGGACGCCTCTGGACCGCCAATAACCGCCAACTCACGGGTCCGGATCAGGACAAGATCGGTGGCAGCATCGCCGACATGGGTGCACGCGCCAGCCAGATTCGCGATGACCTGCTCGCGCGCGAAGACTTCGATGAGCGCGCAATGCTTGCCATACAGCTCGATGATCGTGCCTTGTGGATCGAATTTTGGCGCCACCTGTCGCTGGATGTACTCGATGAGGCAGCGCTGACTGGTCACCCCCAGCGGGCGGAATTCAAACGCTTGGTGGCGCAGTGGAACGGCCGAGCTGACGCCAATGCGGCCGGTTACGCACTGGTGCGAAGTTTCTATTGGTCAATGTATGAGGTCTGGTTTGGTAATCTTGACGATGAACTCCAGCGCACCTCCAGGACAGCCAGTTATCGTGCTGCCAACACACGCGTGGAGCCCGTCATGGAAATATTGGCAGAGAAAGGCGCCTGGGTTCCTCCCGGAATGGCTGACTGGCAGGCCTTTCTGCTCAACCGGATTGATGCAGTTATCGGCAAGGCCACACAAAACGGAGCGTCTCTTGAGGAGGTGAATTGGGGTCTCATCAACCGTGCAGCCATCGCGCATCCGATGGCGCGTCTTCTGCCGTGGCTCGGGGGATGGCTCGCCGCGCCAGCTGACCCTTTGCCCGGAGACATCTACATGCCACGCGTGCAAGCACCGGCCTTCGGCGCCTCGGAGCGGATAGTAGTGGCACCCGGTCACGAGGAAACAGGGATTTTTCACATGCCGGGCGGTCAAAGCGGCCATCCGCTATCGCCGTTCTTCCTTGCCGGCCATGAGGCGTGGGTACGTGGCGAATCAACGCCATTCCTCCCTGGCCCGGCGGTCCACCATTTGGTTATCGAGCCCTAACATATGTTGAGCAACGATTCCGCCTGCGCGGCAAGGCGGCGGCAGCGGCGAGACAAGGTGGGATGGCGAGCCCCGTCGCAATCTTGCGACATGGCCGCATGGACGAGGGCGTGCATCAAAAGACCTCGGGTGTCGACGGGAATGTGCCGCTTCTTAACCGTTCGCGGGCGAGGAAGACTCAAGGATGGCCGCTCGCCCCTGGCGGAAATAGCGCCTCCGGAACATGATGGTGCTCCTGGCGCATCCCGACCTCCTGATGGTCCATCGCGACTGCATCGCCACCCAGGATTGAGAGGTCCATGTCCAAGAATATCCGGAGCCAGATGATGTTCCGTGGCCCTCGATCAACCGCGCCGGTCGGCGTAGCAGATTATCTGGGAACGCCCGCCAGCATCTTCTTGCCCAGTGCGGCGCTGCGCTGCTCGTCATCAGTGCCGATCAGACGATGGCGATGCCTGCGGCTCAGTGGACCCCGGTCATGATCAATTTTTCGCCCGGTATGTTTGGTCAGGTGCGGTGAGAAGATCAATCTGGTCGGCCTCATCAAGGCAGGCTTGCGCGACCGCGCGGTATACGGCCGCTTTCGACTTGAGTGCGAGTTCATCGCCACCGGGGCCTAGCATGGCCTCCGCAAAGCTCTCCACCGCGCCATGGACGATCTTCGCGATCAGCGCACGCATATCGATTTCTTTTGCTTGCCTCGTTTCAGCAGTCTTCCTCAAGCGAATGAGACGACATTTGTCTCTCATCGGGGTTCTCCCCTCGCCTCGATCCGCGCTTTGCAGATTTCGATGACTTTATCGCCCCATAGATTATAAAACTCGGGCTCGATAAGGATGTAGAAGCAGCCGTTTTTTCTGATGAGAAATCCTGCCTCCTTGGCGATCTGACGCACTTCACTCTCCCGGTCGGCTCTCGCTTTTGCCATTGCCGATTCTTCGGATTTAACCAACGCCATTACTTCCTAGTCCTTTCCTGTCCAACCCAGCACGTTTTCTGGCTAACCCAGCACGCCCTTCGCAAGTGTACTAATTACCGCAGCCGCTTCGGTATCAGCCTTGCGGGCTTCTCGGCACTTTCAAGGCTTTTCGCGCTGGTCGAACGCATCAGGCAGGAAAGCGCTCGGCGGCGCGGTACTGATCATCGTCGACAACCAAGGGTGTTTTAAGAGCGGCAACTGACGCTATCCAATGCGCAGCTCGCCGAGCTGCCGGGTCGCCCCTGCCCGCCCGTCAATGCCATTGCGCCAAGCAACGCCGCAACCCGATTCCTCGCAGGCGTAATGGATTCGTCTACGAGAGGGCAAACCTGATCGCCGGTAGGGATGACGCCGCGATGACGGTGCATTGGTGGTGAGCTACGCACCGAAACAGTTGATGCCGAGCGCCGTTGCCAAGCATCCGACCGACATTGCGTGGGAAGAAATGGTCGCAGTCGCCCGGTCATCCGCGGCCCGTTGATACGCGGAGGGCCTGCTTGCCCCCTCCAGAAAGGCTGCATCGGATCTGGACCATGGCGAAGCAACTGCGGAGGGCTCCCATACGGCGCAGGAACAGCAGACGCATCCGAATTTGAGGCCATGCAGGCATCAGCCGCAATGGCTGCCGGCTAAGGGCATGAGCGTCAGCGACGAGCCGATGCTTGGCAGCGCTCGCCGCTTCGAAGCCGAATCCGGCAGCGATGCGCCGGGACGGGCGGGCGGCGAACGAAGAGCCGACTTGGGCGACAAAGAAGGCGCTCGCCGAACCCGGCGCTGCGAGCCACGCCGATAGAACGCCGCGCCACCGAAGAAGCCGGGTGGGCCTCTTGCCGGCGCGCGAACCCCGAGACCGGGCTTGCCGGGACCGTCATGGCCGAAAAAACACGATCGGTGTCTATTTCATTCGAACCGGGGGACGCCCATCGCGGGCCGTCAGGCGCGCAACCGACGCTGCAGCAAATACCTCAATCAAAATAATCAGATAGCCATCAGGAATTGCTGGGTGATGGCATCCCCGGCCGCCGACATAGCCGGAACTCGGCGACGGTCGCAATTTCCTGACTGGACTTGTTATATCTGTTGATGCATATTCGTACACGAATATTCATCTTTGGATCAATGATGGCGAAACCAACTCACCCGTCCAACCCTTTGGCATTGGCCGTGCTCGCGCTTCTGTTTGAGAGGCCGATGCATCCTTACGAGATGGGCTTGATTCTCAAGCAGCGGCATAAGGAGGAAAGCATCAAGCTGCGCTACGGTTCGCTTTACACGGTGATCGATTTTTTGCTGAAGCGCGGCCTGATCGTTGCCAAAGAAATTGCGCGGGATGGCAGGCGCCCTGAACGCACGGTCTACGATATCACGCCGGTGGGGCGTGATGAGCTGCGCACCTGGATGGCCGATCTCGTCGGCGAGCCGGTCAAGGAATATCCGCGGTTCGAAGCAGCCCTGTGCCTGTTGCCGGTACTCCTGCCGGACGAAGCGCTCACGCTATTGCGTCGGCGACTGCGGCTGATCGAACAGACGGCCGTGAACCTGGCGCGGCACATCGAAGAGGTCAGCCGCCAGAAGCTTCCGCCGCTCTTTCTCGTCGAGACCGAATATCGCTTGGCACTCATCGAGGCTGAGCAGCATTTCGTCGCCGGGTTGATCCGGCGCATCGAGACCGGTTGGGGCCCGCTCGAACTGTGGCGTGACATCCACCGGGACCGCGAGGCCACGATGGAAAAGCTCTACCGCCAATTTGGAGGTGCGCCAATGACCTGAACACAGGTAGCCCCGGCGATGCTGCAACATCGTCGGGGCCTCGAACCCAAAACCAAACGCACGGAGCGCGCTGGCCTTAGGCACGCACCATAAGTTTACCAGCCGGCACTCCGCGAGAAAAGCCGCGTCGCCTGTGCGACGGGGGACAAATGCTTACTGTCTGGAACGGAGTGAACCATGAGCCATCAAGGAAACAGAGACGGACGCATCGCAATACGCCGGAACAGCGATGGGCCGGTATGGCTGGGGCTCGCCGGTCGGCGGCGGCCCGTTCATCTGGGC
>JASHYD010001281.1 GCA_030043175.1 Xanthobacteraceae bacterium
CCTTCCCTCCAGGGTCGGAGCAGCTTGACAGGTAATTAAACGGCATCACACTTATGCCGAGAACAATTGGGGTATCAGCAATCATCTGCGCGGAAGACTGTACGCTATCGTACAAAGTTGTCGCCAGCTATCCGATAGTTAATGCTATCGACGGGTCTCTGTAATGTATTTCTACCATTTTCATGGGAAGGCCCAAGGGCCGCAACAGTGCTCATGGAGATCCTCATGACTCCTCACCATACTCCCCTGCTCAAACCTCGCAAAGTACACAGGGCCCCTCGCTCGACGCTTCTTGCGTCGGTGGCTGGCCTCGGAATAGCCGCCGTTCTGGTCAGCCCCAGCGCCTACGGCACATTGAACTTTCCCGCATGGACGTCGTCGGCGCAAGCGACCGAACTGACGCAACATCCAGGATTTGCCGATCTGGTCGCGAAGGTGAAGCCAGCGGTCGTGTCAGTGCGCGTTAAATTTGACAACGCCGCAAAGACGACGAGCATGAATGAGGAGGGCAATGATAATATCCTGCCGCTCCAGCCCGGATCGCCGCTTGAAAAGTATTTCCAGCAATTCGGGTTTGGAAACATGCCGAATATCAAGCCACGGCGCCAGATCATTACCGGCGAAGGCTCGGGCTTTTTTATTTCGCCCGACGGCTATGCGATGACCAACTACCATGTGGTCAAGAACGCCAAGTCCGTTCAGGTCACCACCGATGACGGCGCACGGTATATGGCAAAGGTCATTGGCAGCGATCCGAAGACCGACCTGGCCTTGATCAAGGTCGATGGCAAGAAAGACTTCGCGTACGTGAAGTTCGCCGATCACGAGCCACGGGTCGGAGATTGGGTTGTGGCAGTCGGCAATCCGTTCGGTCTCGGCGGCACCGTGACGGCCGGAATCGTCTCAGCACGGGGACGCGACATCGGGGCAGGTCCATATGATGACTACATCCAGATCGACGCCCCCATCAACAAAGGCAATTCAGGCGGACCGGCGTTCGACGTGAATGGCAACGTAATCGGGGTCAATACCGCGATCTTCTCGCCGTCTGGCGGGTCCGTCGGCATCGGCTTCGATATTCCCGCCGAGACCGCCAAACTGGTGGTGGCCCAGCTTAAGGACAAAGGCTACGTAACCCGTGGGTGGATGGGCGTGCAGGTTCAGCCGGTAACGGCAGCCATTGCCAGCAGCCTCGGCATGAAGCGCGCCGAAGGCGCCATAGTCGACGAACCGCAAGCCGGGAGCCCCGCGGCCAAAGCAGGTATCGAGTCGGGCGACGTCATCACCGCGATCAATGGAACACCCGTTAAGGATTCGCGCGATCTCGCCCGTAAGGTGAGCGTGACGGCTCCGGGCACCTCGGTCAAATTCGACATCCTGCACAAGGGTGAAACCGAGACCGTGACATTGACGCTCGGCCAGATTCCCAACGAGCAGCAGGCGGCAACCGAGACCTCACAAAGCAAGCCGACCAGCACCGTTGCGCACCTCGGCCTGATGCTCGCCCCTGCCGGCGAAGTGGCAGGCTCGGGCGACCAAGGCATAGTCGTTACGGGCGTTGACCCCGATGGACCGGCTGCCGATCACGGCGTCAAGACCGGCGATGTCATCCTTGATGTCAGCGGCAAAGCAGTCGCGAAAGTCTCCGACGTGCGACACGCGCTAACCGAAGCTCAAAGTCATGGCAAGCATGACGTGCTGCTGCGGATAAAGACTGCCGACGGAATGCGATTCGTAGCGCTCCCCATCAGCAACGGCTGATACCGAAGGGGTAGTCCCATCCGACTGTGTCGAGGTCCCATCGGCACAGTCGCGTAATCGATGGGATCAACCCCGGGGGACGGGCCCTTCAACCAGCCCGTCCCCACATGGTGGGGGACTTTCGGACTTTCGCGTTGAAGCCAAACTGAAGCGAGGGCGACAGCTTGTCGTCGTGATCGACAATCTTCGAGCGCACAACTCGGGCTTAATGACCGACCAGCGCCGGGGCTTTAGCAAGTGTGTAATGGTACCTTCCGGGGTTGGTGATACGGCTGTACTCCGTAGAGATGACACGATAGCACTCGCAGGTTTTTGCTTCTAGGATATCGCGGGTAACGATCTCTACTGCGCCGCGAGTTTTAGCTACGGCACCAAGCCCTACGAGCACCGCCAGCGTCGTGGTCACTCCCGCGCGGCGAACACCCAAAATCATTGCGAGTTGGTCATGGGTGACTGGAACCACTTTTTCGTCTAAACGATCGGAGGCAAGAAGCAGCCATCGGCACAGCCGTTCCTCAAGTTGGTGACGAACGTTGCACAAGGCCGTTTGTGTATTTTGAACAAGAAGCGCGTGAACATAATTGAGCAAATGTTGCCGCACCAGTAGGGCTTCTTCCATAACGCACCGAATATCGTTGGTGTTGATTCTCAAAGCTTCGCCCGGCACCACCATCAGGCATCGATTGGGCGAACGCATAGTGCCCAGCACTGCCGCCACACCTATAAAGCCGAAGCGACCAACTATTGCGACCTCGACCGGCCCATCGCGGCAG
>JASHYD010000001.1 GCA_030043175.1 Xanthobacteraceae bacterium
GTGCGCGCTCGTACCAACGGTCACCAAAATAATATGCCGCCACCGCTGCGACGACGAGACATAAAACCAGTGCGATTCGCTTCAAGCCGGCTTTCATGACAGCCACCGTAGAAATAGCGACCGAACGCTCTGCTGACGCGAGGTTAATCGAGGCGTTAAATCGCCGAGCGGCGGCAGCATGAGAACAAGCAATGCAGACAGCGCCATCACAATGGCAACGATTACGAAGGTGTCTGCAAATGCGAGCACATAGGCTTGTGTGGAAGCGGTCGCCGACAGCGATGCCCAGGCTTGTTGCTGCGCGAGCGCAGGATCGCCATGCGTCCCGAGGAATGCAGCCGCAAGGCCATCGAAGCGTTCCACAAGGGCCGGGTTGGCGTTATTGAACGAGTCGACGATGACCGCGGAGTGATAGTCTTGCCGGTATCTGATGAGAGCTGCGATGACTCCTATTCCGAACGTCTGACCAACCACGCGACTGAGGTTGAACAGCGCCGCGGCGGTTGGTCCTTGCTGCGGCAGCACGTCACGCGTCGCGTAGAAAAGCGTCGGCACCAGGAACAGCCCCTGGCCCAGGCCGATAGCGATTTCTGTCAAAGCAAAATCGTTACTCTGCCAAGCCGGCGTCAGCCGTGTGCTGAGAAATGCACCGACGGCGAAAAGCATGAGACCCAGCGACAACGGCAATCGTGCATCCCATCGCGACGCCCAGAACCAAGCCAGTGGAAATGCGGCACATTCCGCCCAAAACATCCACATATTAGCATCGGCGATCTGTTCGATACGAAAGCCTTGTAGACGGCCCAGTGCCTGCGGCACCACGAACGCCGTCATGACCATGCCGAAACGATAGAAAGTCGCGAGCGTGAACGCCCACCCGAAGACCGTCTTCATGAGTGAAAGATCGAGCAACGGATGGCGGCGAAAGAGGAGGATAGCTATCGACGCTGGAATCAATATTGCTGCCACGACTCCGGCGCGCACGATGATCGGATTTTGCAGCCAAAAGAAGCGGTCTCCTTGCTTCACGAAAAGGATGAATGCAGCACAACCGGCCGCCAGCAACGTGTAGCCGACCCAGTCGATTTCACGCAGCCGCATGGTGATTACACTTGGTCCGGGTCGCAGGACGCCGATCGCGAGGCAGAGCACGACAAGCCCCCAAGCAATGTCGAAGACGTAAAGACCCTGCCACCCCAGCCAATCGACGAAGAAGCCGCCGACCCATGCGGCGAACGCGGAAGGTGCCGTCGACGCAAAGCCGAATACCACAAGCCCGACCCCACGTTTTGGCCCGGTCGGTAAAGTTGCCATCACGGCCACAAACATGAGGACGGAAATTGTGCCCTCGGCAAAGCTCTGAATCGCCCGCAGTACGAGGAGCTCCGGCGCAGCGCGAATGCTCAGGCTGGCGAATGCCGTCAACGCGAACACGCCGGCCGCCGCAATCACCACAGGCCGCAGTGTGAGAACGCGTACCAGGGTCGCAGCAAGAGGAATTGCCGCGACCTCAGCCATCGTGGCAATACAGGCGATCCAGGATGCGCTGTCGGCCGAGATCGAAAACGCGCCGCCGATGTCGGCAATGTCGAGATCGACCAGCTGGGAAGAAATGCTGGAGCCGATCATCGCGATTGTCATGACGCCGATTGTTTCGACCGCGATCGAGAGTGGCGGAAGCGATGAAGTAGCGGGCGTTCGTGTGTCTCGGCCGTCGTGACTCATCGGTGATGAAAGGCCTCTTGTTAGCGAGCGTAGATGAAAGCAGTCAGCACGAAGCCTGCAATGAGACCCAGATGCTCGAAGAACGTATTCGCCTGTGTAAGACGATCTTTAGTCGACTTGTCCCAGAAACTGTCCGCTCTGAGCTGGCGACAGCCGTGAGGCAGCCTAAGGCGCCGGCGCCCAGCCAAACCGCATAACCCGACAAGACCAGCAGAGAGCCACCGAGTTCGACCAATATCGTCACGGCTGCCCAGAACCAGCCAGGACGGAAACCGAATTGCTCCTGCTCAGCGATCGCCGCTGAAAAATTGACGAGCTTAGTCAGCCCACCGAGCAGATAGGCGCTTGTCAGTGCCAGCCGAGCCGCAAACAGAACCCACTGCCGATGCAGGATTTCCCTCACCCAAACGGGATCCTGCCGAAGAGACGCCAACATCACACTGCCCAACAGGAGCAGCCAAGGGCGCCCCAGAGGGATTTCAGATCGGCGACGGGCAGCTTTTTCGACCAAGCGATTGCGTGATCATGACCGTGGATACCGCAGGCGTTTACGCAGCCGCACGTCGCGGCCAGCCTTCGATGCAGCGCAGGCTTCCCCGCGCCGGCAGGATCCCCCCAGGCAGCAAAGCCGCCGAAGGTGCGAACCGGCGACCAGTCCGGCATGGCCGGCGGCAGCACGCCTTCATCGAGCGCGGTGAAATCGCCGGCGCCGTAGACGGTCTTGCCGCCAACCATGGTAAGGTCCGACGTGATATCAGCGATCTCATCTTCGGCACAGGCGAAATAATCGCGGCTGGGCACGATCAGATCGGCGAACTGGCCGACCTGAATGCGCCCTTTCTTGCCCTCCTCGTTGGAGAACCAGGTGACGTTCTCAGTCCACATCCGCAATGCCGTCTCGCGGTCGAGACAGTTGCGCGGCGGATAAAGCCGGAAGCCTGCGACGGTCTTGCCCGTCACCAGCCACGCTAGCGAGACCCACGGGTTGTATGAAGCAACGCGCGTCGCATCGGTCCCGGCGGATACTTTGATGCCGGCGGCCATCATCCGCGTAATCGGCGGCGTCGTTTCGGCGGCGCCGAGGCCATACCGCTCGACGAAATATTCGCCCTGATAGGCCATGCGGTGCTGAATGGCGATTCCGCCGCCGAGTGCGGCGATGCGCTCGATGGACTCGTCCGAGATTGTTTCGGCGTGGTCGAAGAACCAGTTCAGCCCCTCAAGCGGAGTGTCCTGATTGACCCGTTCGAACACATCAAGTGCCCGAGAGATAGTTTCATCGTAGGTGGAGTGTAGTCGCCATGGCCAGCGGTTCTGCGCGAGGATGCGCACCACCTCTTCGAGCTCACCTTCCATTTCCGGCGGCATGTCGGGGCGCGGTTGGCGGAAATCCTCGAAGTCGGCCGCGGAGAACACCAGCATTTCGCCGCCACCGTTATGGCGGAAATAGTCATTGCCCTGCTTATATTTCGATGTCTTCGTCCAGTTCAGGAAATCTTCCTTCTCGCCCATGAGCTTTTGCGTAAACAGGTTATAGGCAATGCGTAGGGTCAACTGGCCGCCGTCGGCGAGTTTCTGGATGACTGCATAGTCTTCTGGGTAGTTCTGATAGCCGCCACCAGCGTCAATGGCGCCGGTGAGGCCCAGTCGATTCAGCTCGCGCATGAAATGGCGTGTGGAATTGACCTGATAATCGAACGGTAGCTTGGGTCCGCGCCCCAGCGTCGCGTAGAGGATCGCCGCGTTCGGCTTGGCCAACAGCAGCCCGGTCGGATTGCCATTGGGGTCGCGCACGATCTCGCCAGCCGGCGGCTCGGGCGTGTCCTTGGTGTAGCCGACGGCGCGCAACGCCGCGGCGTTAAGGAACGCGCGGTCGTAGAGATGCAACAGGAATACTGGCGTATCGGGTGCGACCGCGTTGAGCTCTTCGATGGTCGGCAGGCGCTTCTCGGCGAATTGATGCGCGGTAAAGCCGCCGACTACGCGGACCCATTGCGGTGGCGGCGTTACCGCCACTTGTCGCTTGAGCATCGCCATGGCGTCGGCAAGGCTGCGCACTCC
>JASHYD010001282.1 GCA_030043175.1 Xanthobacteraceae bacterium
CACCGGGAACTTGCGCCAAGAACGCGCAAAATTTCAGCTCTCCCGGCAAGCCGGGAGAGCTGAAGGCCGCGCCAGCTGCGAGAGCCACGGCTTGCCGGGCCGGACCGGACTTGGGTTCGGCTGGGCCGCGTTCCTTGCGGCCCTCATGGCGGCGGGCAGCCTCATTCTCGGCCTCCTTGGTGCACCGTGCGCGGCGAATGCGAAATACGCCATCGCAATGCATGGGGAGCCGGCGCTTGCGCCGGGCTTTACGGCGTTCCGCTATGTCAACCCGAATGCGCCCAAGGGTGGCCAGCTCACGAAAAGCATTCTTGGCACGTTCGACAGCCTCAATCCGTTCAACGGCAAGGGGCTGTCCGTGCCGGAGCAAGAGATCCGAGGTCCAGTGATCGAAAGCCTGATGACGCGCGGCTACGACGAACCGTTCACGCTTTACGGCCTTCTCGCCCGCTCGGTCGAAACCGATGCCGCGCGCGGCTATGTGACCTTCGAGCTCGATCCCAGGGCGACCTTCGCGGACGGCGTGCCGGTTTCCGCTGCCGACGTGATTTTCTCCTGGCGATTGCTGCGCGATCACGGCCACCCGATGAAACACCGCACCTATTATGCCAAGGTGAAGGCCGCGACAGCACTTGGCCCGCGCACCGTCCGGTTCGATCTTGCCGGCAACGGCGACCGCGAAATGCCGCTCATCCTCGGCCTCATGCCGATCCTGCCGCAGCACGCCGTCGATGCTGAGCGGTTTGAGGAAACCTCGCTCACGCCACTGCCGGGCAGCGGCCCGTACACAGTGGCTGAGGTCGATGCCGGGCGCAGCGTGACGCTGCGCCGTAATCCATCCTATTGGGGCCGCGATCTCGCGGTCAATCGCGGGTTGTGGAACTTCGATACCGTGCGGCTCGATTTCTACCGCGACGCCAGCAGCGAATTCGAGGCCTTCAAGAAGGGCCTTTATGACGTGCGCCAGGAAGCAGACCCGGGCCGCTGGGAAACCGGCTACGACTTTCCGGCGGCGCGGGATGGTCGCGTCGTCAAGGAGGAGTTTCCCTACGGCCTGCCGAAGGTCATGACGGCGCTGGTGTTCAACACACGCCGCGCCATTTTTGCCGACGCGCGGGTGCGCGAGGCGATTTCCATGCTGTTTGATTTCGAATGGATCAATCGCAGCTTCTTCTTTGGCCGCTACCGCCGCACCGCGAGCTTCTTCGAGGACAGCGAGTTGTCTGCCCGCGGTCGGCCCGCCGATGCGGACGAGCGCGCTCTGCTGGCGCCGTTCCCCGGGGCGGTACGCGACGACGTGCTCGCGGGCACATGGTCGCCGCCTGTTTCGGATGGCTCCGGACGCGACCGCGATGCGCTGCGCCGCGCCCTAGCGCTTTTGCGCCAGGCCGGCTACGAGCTCAACGCGGGCGTGCTTCGCCAGCGCGAAACCCACGAGCCTCTCAATTTCGAGATTCTGGTCGCGGACCGCGATCAGGAGCGCTTGGCGCTCGCCTTCTCGCAAAACCTCAAGCGCGCCGGCATCGAACTCAGCGTTCGCCTGGTGGATGCGGTGCAGTACGAGCAGCGCCGCATCAATTTTGATTTCGACATGATTCAGGCCCGCTGGGACCAGTCGCTATCGCCCGGCAACGAACAGACGCTCTACTGGAGCTCGGCAGCGGCCGACACGCCCGGTTCACGCAACTACATGGGTATCCGCAGCGCTGCGGCAGATGCGATGATCGCCGCCCTCCTCAACGCACGCGAGCGCGGCACTTTCGTCGCCGCCGTGCGGGCGCTCGATCGCGTGCTAATGTCGGGTATCTACGTTGTTCCGCTCTATCACCTGCCAACCCAATGGATCGCGCGATGGTCTGCGGTCCGCCATCCGGAGGCGATATCGCTGTCTGGCTATTTGCCCGAGACGTGGTGGCGCGCGCCCGGCGGGCAGTGAGCCGCGCGGCCGCCGGCCGCCCAAGCTTCGGCCGGAAAACACGCAATTCTACAACGGCTTGGCCGGCCAGACCGCAAAACCCATGGCAGTTCCGGGTCGATCATGTCCCGGCCTGTGCGGTTGTCCCGATGATCCCTGCGCCTTGCCGGCCCTGCGGCCGGCAGGGCGCGAGCACAAACCCTTTTTGCCTCTGTTAACGTCACCGAGCAGCCTCTCCCCTTGCGCCGCATTTTTGCCGCGCACCGCGCGGTTGCGATAAGCTCTTGACTTGCCTATTATGCATAGCCTGAAACGTTTGGCCTAAGGCGGAACCACCCCTCCCTATTCTCCTCGCTCGCAGCGGAGAGTGGGGGTGCCATCCACTCCAATATTAAGACGCGCTCATGCTTCGAGGTCTACGAAAAGCCTCTTCCAATTGGCTCGGCAAGGTCGTCATGGCAGCGGTGGTCGGGTTTCTGATCATCAGCTTTGGGATTTGGGGCATTGGCGACATTTTCCGTGGGTTCGGGGTCTCCACCGTCGCCAAGGTCGGCCGCAGCGAAATTTCGATCGACCAATTCCGGATCCGCTACAACGAAGAAATGCAGCAGCTCGGCCGCCAGATGGGCCGGCCGCTGACCCCGGACCAGGCGCAGGCGATCGGCCTTGAGCAGCAGGTGCTCGGACAGATGGTCGCGGCTGCAGCCCTCGATGAGCGCGCGCGCCAGCTCCGGCTCGGTATTTCCAATGACGAGGTGGCAAAGCAGATCACCTCCGATCCGGCGTTCCGCGGCTTCAACGGCCAGTTCGATATGAGCACGTATATCCAGCGCCTGCGCGACGTCGGCTACACCCAACAGCGTTTTGAATACGAACAGCGCCAGACCACGCTGCGTCGCCAGATCGCAGCGGCGATCGGCAGCGGAGTAATCTCGCCCAAGGTGCCGGCCGAGGCGCTCAGCCACTTTCGCGACGAGGAA
>JASHYD010001283.1 GCA_030043175.1 Xanthobacteraceae bacterium
TCCAATGACCAGATCCTTTTTGGCAGGTGCGAGAAGTTTCGCAGACGGGCCAATCACAAGCTGTCGCACTGGCTGTCAGGCAAGATGTCGGCGGTCGCCGAGACCGGACCTGAGTGCCTTGCGGTTGTCACACGCGCGCCACAGACTGAAAGAGTTTTTATCGTCGATCGCGTCGGGATGACAATTATGCATCCCGCGTTCTTGGCGCTATTCGTGCTTGTGTGCAGCTGGCACAACATCTCATCGACCCGCACCAACCCGTCGTGACCATCACGAGCCGTGGTGCGCCGTTGCCGAACTAGGGTGAAGATTCCGGTGGCGTCGACCGGTAGCGCACGGAGTATCAAAAATACGGCCACGTAGTTTGGCTACGCATTTCCCAACCATGGAAAAGCAGTCCAGGCCACACTTCGACCGAAGGGGGAAGCCAATGTCGGAGCAGACTCAGATTGCCCAAAGCGTGATGGAGGGCGGCGGCGCATACAATCAGCACGCCAGGCACCAAACGGCGGCCGCATCGATGGCCGGGCAGTTTCTCGAACGGGCGGTCAGCAAATTAGCGCTCGGCTATGGCGCGGACCCGATCGTCATTGCGGACTACGGTTCATCGCAGGGCAAAAATTCGCTGGAGCCGATAGGCGCGGCCATCAGGAGCATGCGTCCGCGCCTCGCGCCGGCGCATCCGATCTTTGTGTACCACGTCGATCAGCCCTCGAACGATTTCAACTCGCTGTTCGAGGTCCTGAATGCCCCCGAGAGTTACGCGCGGGGCGATGCAAACCTTTTTCCATGCGCGATCGGAAGGTCGTTCTATGAAAACGTGCTGCCGCCCAATTCGGTGCATGTCGCGTGGTCATCGTACGCGGCGGTCTGGCTCAGCAAAGTGCCGACCCCTATTCCCGGTGATCTGTACTGCTCTGCGCAGAGCGCCCCGGCGGCCCGCGCAGCCTTCGAGCGTCAGGCGGCCTCAGATTGGCAGACATTTCTTTCTCTGCGCGGAACCGAACTGCGCACAGGCGGTTGCCTGGTGGTCACACTGCCGGGACGCGACGATGATGGCAAGATTGGCGTTGAAAACCTCTTCCTCAAAGCCAACGAAACTCTTGCCCAGATGATAGATGAGGGAACGCTATCGACTGCAGAGCGCGCCAGAATGGTCCTCAGCTGTTATGTGCGGCACAAGAGCGAACTGCTCGCACCATTCGAAAATGGCCGGCAATTCCAACATCTCAGCCTGGAAGATTTCGCCATGTTTGCCGTGCCTGACGCCACCTGGGATCAATACGGTCAGGATGGCGATCGCGAAAGGGTGGCGCGCGCCCATGCGGCGTTCTTCCGTGCGACCTTCATGCCGGCGCTTGCTTCGGCGCTCGATTGCTCGGGCGACGCTGACGCCGTGCGCGCGTTCGGCGATCGCCTGGAGCGGGGCATCCGGCGAAGAGTAGCGATCGACCCGGCGCCGCTAGAGATCAAGGCCCAGGTGATAGTGTTCGCCAAGAGGTGAGCCGGCCTGCCGCGCGTCTTCGTGTGGTTGCGCAGCGCGAAGTGGGGGCAGGGTCTTTTGAGCGGCAAACTACAGGCAGAATAATCATCATCGCGCTCCGGCAGCGCGCTTGGTCCGCGTAAGATCGCGATCATTGTATCGCTCGATCCCGCGTTTAAGGGCACGCCATGAGCGATAGGTCCCAACCAGACTTTTGACCCGCCTGGTCCCTGGAACGCGCTCGAACAAAGCGAACGCATCGCCGCGGCGGATGACGCATAGACAGCACTGCAGGGCGTATTTGCGAATGCGCCGCTCTTCAGTCATTTCGGTTTCCTCAACGCCCTGGCCAGCAGTCGTCTAATCGCCTCGGGCCGCGATGGCTTGTTGTCCTGCCTCGCAATCCACTCATCGAGCCGCGCGAGTTCGTTTGGCGGCAGTCGCACGCCAACGAGCGTCGAGCCAACCGGCGGACGTCCGATGCGCTTTTTGTTAACAGAAAGTGTTGACCGCTTCATGGATTATCTGTTAACAGATAGTTAGCTTCGCCGCAATGACGAGGCCACGGCAGCGTCCGCCAGTGCTGGAACACCGACGGACGCCTAACCACCAAAGCCTAACCAGGAGGCTTCAATGGCTGAAGACGATAATACCGAAGATCACATCGACCAGACAATTTCGGCCAATGAAATGCTGCGAATAGCCGATCGTACGTTCAACCGGGCAGTCTCCGTAATTTTCGAGGCGGCGCCGTACATCCGCAAGGACATGCTGGTGTGCTCGGCGCTCGTCCGGAGGCTGGCGTCGCTGTGCCCCGATGGCGTCACGGTCCCGGTCTGGAAACATCGCTGATTACACAACCGCGGCCGGGCGAGAAACCCGGCCGTTTCCGTCATTGGATTGCTTCCAGTAACTGTATTTCCCGGACCTAAAAATGGCTGCACTTCCTCCCATGCGCTGCGCGGATGGGCCGCTTTCCGCTGCGTTGTGCGCCGACCTCGACGCGGCCCGCGACTATGCCCGGCAGTCCCTGTCGCCAGCCACCAGGCTGGCCTACGAAGGCGACTGGCGCGCATTCCAAAGCTGGTGCACCGATCGGGGCATTGCGGCCCTGCCCACATCCCCGACCTCGGTAGCGGCCTGGCTGGCGGCTCAGGCGGAGCGCGGCTTGCGGCCGGCGACGATCGCTAGGCGGTGCGCCGCTGTTCGCCACTACCACCGCCTCGCCGGCATCGACCCGCTCCCGACCGACGCGGCCGTCGTCAAGACCACCATGAAGGGCTTGCGGCGATCGCTCGGCGCAGCTCAGGCAAAGAAGGCGCCGGCAACGAACGTCGTCGCACAGCGCATGGCGGATTCCATCCCTAGCAACTCGCTCAAGGGTCGGCGCGATCGCGCCATGGTCATGCTGGGCTTCGCCCGGTGCGTTCCGGAAATCCGAAGTCGTCGCACTGAATGTCGAGGACCTGGAGTTCTGCGAGGAGGGCGTTCGCGTCACCATACGGCGCAGCAAGACTGACCAGGAGGCCAAAGGCCAGACCATCGCCATCCTGCGCGGGGTCGGGCCGTTCTGCCCGGTGCGGCTACTGCACGACTGGCTGGACGCTGCCGGCATCACTGAGGGCGCGCTGTTCCGGCAGGTGCCCAAAGGCGGCAAGTGCGTCGGGGACAGGCTCGGCGGCCGTGCGTACTACGATCTCATCAAGAGCGGCATTGCCGGTATCGGTCTCGACGCCAGCAGGTACGGTTCGCACTCGATGCGCTCAGGCTGGATTTCGACTGCGGCGAGGAATGGCGCCTCACTCTGGAAGATGAAGGAAATCTCCCGGCACAAGAGCACGGACGCTCTCGCCGGCTACGTCCGCGAGGCCGAGCTGTTCCAGCAACACGCCAGTCTTGGCATGTATTGAGCACATTTAGCTCTTACGGCTGACCACTGCGGAACATCCGCAGCAAGCGCGCTGCCAGCTCACACAAAGCCCTAATGGAGCGAGGTCCAGAACGTCGGCTCATGAAGGAGGAGGAGACCATTGAGGATTAGCTGGATAAGCCTCCGATTTGGTCTCAATGACCCTTAGCCGAAGTCGCTGCTCACTCCGCCTTGATCCCGAACTCCTTAATGATTGGCCACCATTTCTTGATTTCGGCCTTTTGATAGGCGGCAAGCGCCTCGGGTGTCTGCTGGTCGCGGGAATAAATCTCAAACCCGAGGTCAGTAAGTAGGGTGCTCACCGTCGGGTCTGCCAAAGCAGTCACTGCGGCCGAATTAAGTTTCGCTATGACATCCTTCGGCGTACCCTTCGGTGCCCACAGGCCGACCCAGAACGGAACGTAAAATCCCGGCAACCCGGCCTCATCAACTGTCGGAATCTCAGGCGCTCCTGCCAAGCGGCTCTCGCCCGCAACGGCAAAGGCCTTGAGTTGTCCACTGCGCACCTGCGGCAGCGTTACGGTTGGACTCTCAAACATGATGTCTAACTGGCCAGCGACCAGGTCCTGCACTGCTGGTCCGGCGCCGCGGTAAGGCACGAACTGGAAACGGGTGCCAGTGAGAGTCTGGAATAGGACGCCGCCGACGTGATCCGGGGCACCCACGCCGGCAGTTCCCGCAGCCGCCTTGCCCGGATTAACCTTCAACCATGCGATAAGTCCCTTGAGGTCATCCGCCGGCATGGCCTTCTTTGCAACGACCAGGAACGGCTGAGTCGCGACTAATGAGACCGGATCGAAATCATTCAAAACGTCGTACTTGAGCTCGTAAACAGCGCCGTTGAGAGCGTGCGTCCCCCCGTTGCCGACTATGAAGGTGTATCCATCAGGTGCTGCGCGAGCAACCCGGCCGGTGCCGAGGCTGCCGCTCGCGCCAGCGACAGTTTCGATGACAATGGTCTGGCCGAGCGAAGCCCTCATCCTTGGCGCTAAAATGCGCCCGATGACATCATTCGCTCCGCCCGGCGCATAGGGCACGACCAACGTGATCGGCCGCGATGGATAGGCTTGCGCCCCCGCGATGCGCGACACCGCTGGCACCGCGGCAGTACCCGCTACCAGATGAAGAAATAGTCTTCGGTGGGGAGGTTTCATGATTTCCCGTTCCTCGGAATTCACACTGTGAACAATTTGGGGTGCCGACGACTTGCCGGCTGTCGACACCAACGCCGCCGTTGAAAAAGGGGGAATTTCGGCACGTCCCTCTGGCAGCTCCACGATGATGCTGCCAGTTTGCTCAGGGCGGCTCATGGCCCTTACCCGCTGTGA
>JASHYD010001284.1 GCA_030043175.1 Xanthobacteraceae bacterium
TTGATCGCCAGAAGTTCTTCGATGCCTTCATTTCCCGTTTGACTGGATGCAACGAATTTCCTCCAGCGATCGACATAGGCGGCGATATCGCAGAACATTAGCTGGGCGGTTCCGGGGACTGAATGGAGCCGGTCGTCCGAAATTGATCCAGGGTCGGTGGCCGGACGCCAGACTGGTCGCTCAGCTCTGTTCTTCTCCTTATGCGGACTATCCGCGCTGATGTAAGATTCGGCCGGAATTGCAAGTCCCAATATGGCCACGATCTGCGTTTCGCTAAGTTCAGCACCCTTTGTGAAATCGCCGCTTTCGTCCTTGCGTCCTGGCCCCAGCAATTGACGCACGCCGTCATAGCCCAACCGATCCAATTTATCGATTGCCCGCAGCACCGTAAGCCGCTTTCCTGCATTCTCGTCGCCGCCGAGCCCGATCTCGTCTAGCAGTCCATCCAGCACCTTGCGATTATTCACCTTCACCACATAGCTTCCGCGCGGAATCCCCAGCGCCTCCATGGTGTCCGCCGCCATCATGCAAATCTCGGCATCGGCTGCCATTGAGGCTGAGCCCACCGTATCGGCATCGAACTGCATGAATTGGCGGAACCGCCCCGGCCCCGGCTTCTCGTTGCGGTAGACGTAGCCGGCCCGGTAGCTGCGGTAGGGCTTGGGTAACGCGTCGAAATTTTCCGCCACATAGCGGGCGAGGGGGGCGGTGAGGTCGTAGCGCAACGACAGCCATTGCTCGTCGTCGTCGTTAAACGAGAACACGCCCTCGTTGGGCCGGTCCTGGTCAGGCAGGAACTTGCCGAGGGCGTCGGTGTATTCGATCGCCGGGGTTTCCAATGGCTCGAAGCCGTAAAGCTCGTAGACCTTGCGGATCGTCTCCATCATGCACCGCGTCGCCGCGATCTCGGCTCCTGCCCGATCGACGAGCCCACGCGGCAGGCGCGCTTTCAGCTTGTTACTTTTGGGGTCGACCATCGCGGGTTCCGATTGTGCGTAAATGCGGAGTTGGTAGCAGCCGCGTATCCGGGCGGCAAGGCGAGGAACGAAGAGGCGATCGGGGCTCCGTGGACGGAGATTTCTACCTCAATCAGGGGTTGCTGCTGGTCGGCACCCTCAAACAACTAAAAATTGTAGGAATAGACTCAATCTACGATAATGCGGCCCGACTTGTTCGAAAATCGGCTCCAAAATAGCAAGCGGCCAAGATCGAGCGTCCCCATTTATTTTCCCTGTCAGGGAAAGCCCAGCCGAAACCCGAGGCCGCACAACGATTGCCACGGAGGAACGCGGGCGGCCGCGGCAGTGTTCGGGCACGACCCCCGCGTCGAGACTTGCTCCTGACCCTGTCCGATCCTCCCAGAAGCATTTTGGGGCAATGGCGAAGCGGCATTCGATCAGGAACAGCGCGTGTTTTCGCCCTCCCAATGGCGGTGCGTTCGGTGTCGAACTGTTAGTGAGGCGAGGACATGAAGAACGAGCCGCCGGGCATTCATCCGGGGTGAATCTCTTGTTGAGATCGGCGTTTTGCAGGCTGTTCGTGTTTGCGGATCGGTGTGTCCCCGATGCGGATCTCTCCTGTTGTCACTGGTCCGACCGGTCACAGCCGATCTGGCGCGGCGCCTCGGCAAAACGCTCGGTGAGCGGAATATCTGGCAACCTGCGGGGCGGCCTGAGATTTTGCCACCACACTGATGCCCTTGCCGGCGCGCGTCAGCTCCCGCAGGTTGCTTGAGAGCACAAACGTTGTACTAGATTGAGCCCCCAGAAAGTGCGCTGCCTGCGCCGCACCCACCTTGTCCGGAGCCCCGATGTCCCTTTCCGAAGCCCGACTTTCCAGCGCTGCCCTTCCCAACGATCTCGAAGCCTACTGGATGCCGTTCACGCCGAACCGCGCCTTCAAGAAGGCGCCGCGGCTGATTACGCGGGCGAAGGACATGTACTACTATGCGGCCGACGGCCGTGCCGTGCTCGACGCCACTGCCGGCCTGTGGTGCTGCAACGCGGGGCATGGCCGCGACGAGATCGTCGCTGCGATCAAGCGCCAGGCCGAGGAACTCGACTATGCACCAGCGTTCCAGTTCGGCCATCCGCATGCTTTCGAGCTCGCGAGCCGAATAGCAGCGCTCGCGCCCGGCGATCTCGATCACGTGTTCTTCTGCAATTCCGGCTCGGAGGCCGTCGACAGCGCGCTCAAGATCGCGCTTGCCTATCATCACGTGCGCGGCGAGGGCACCCGCACCCGTCTGATCGGCCGTGAGCGCGGCTATCACGGGGTCGGCTTTGGCGGCATCTCGGTCGGCGGCATCGTTAACAACCGCAAGTTCTTTGGCTCGCTGCTCACCGGCGTCGATCATCTGCCGCACACGTACAACCGCGAGACCCAGGCTTTCACCAAGGGCGACCCCGAATGGGGCGGGCACCTCGCTGACGATCTCGAACGGATTGCGGCGCTGCACGATCCCTCCACCATCGCGGCCGTGATCGTGGAGCCGATGGCAGGCTCGACGGGCGTGCTACCGGCCCCCAAAGGGTATCTGGCCCGGCTGCGCGCGATCTGCGATAAGTACGGAATCCTCTTGATTCTCGATGAGGTGATCACTGGGTTCGGACGACTTGGCTTCGCGTTCGCGGCGGAACGCTACGGCGTAGTGCCGGACATCATCACCTTCGCCAAGGGCATCACCTCCGGCGCCGTGCCGATGGGCGGTGCGATCGTGCGGGCCCCGGTGTACGACGCGTTCATGCGCGGGCCGGAACACGTCATCGAGCTGTTCCATGGCTACACCTATTCGGCCCATCCGCTTGCCTGCGCAGCCGGACTTGCGGCGCTCGATCTCTACCGCAAGGAAAATCTGTTCGAGCGCGCCCGCGACTTGGAGCCGAAGTTCGCGGATGCCGCCATGGCGTTGCGCGGACTTCCCGGCGTGCTCGACATCCGCACCATCGGGCTCGTTGCCGGCATCGACCTCGCCTCAAAGCCGGACGGTTTCGGCAAGCGCGCCTATGCGGCCATGGAGAAGGCATTCCATGAGCATGGCCTCATGATCCGCGTCACCGGCGACACCATCGCTCTGAGCCCGCCCCTGATCGCGAGCGAGGACGAGATCGGGGGAATCTTCGCGAAGGTCGGCAAGGTCATCGAGGCGGTGCGGTAGCGGGTCTCTACTACGACGACGAAGGCCATCCAATGCTCGGTTCGGAACGCGTGGGCGACGCGAGATTCATGGCTCGCGTCGTCGCCAAGACGCGAGCCTTGCTGGCGACGGTTCTGGGTGAATCAACGACGCAGTTGAAGGTGAGAAATCATCATCGCTCACGGGACGAGTAGAAGCAGTTTTGCCGCAGCAAAATAGGAAATTGCCGGGAGCCACACCGGATTTTCGCGTGCGTCAATGCATCGCCACACCGCATTTGGAAGTGTGGCGCGACACCGGTTTTGGTGTCGAACGCAAGAACGCGCAACACTCAACCCCGCAGCCCCGAATGTTCGTGCGGGCCTTCAGACGCGCTTTTGGCCCCCGCAACAGAGCCGGCGCTTAGCGCACTCCAATCATTCCGGCTTGATATTCGCGGATTTGATAACCTTGGCGTAAATCTCCGTCACCTTATTTATAATGTCTTTGAGCTGTTCCGGAGGTCCGCCACCGATGCGCAGGCCCAGCGTGCGCCCGCGCGCGATGGCGTCGGGATCGACGAGCACTTCGTTCACGGCAGCGTTGATCTTGTTGATAATCGGTCGCGGCGTCGCGGACGTCGCCAGGATCGCGTTGTAGCCGTAGAGAACGAGCTCGGGCAGGCCGGCCTCGGCCGTGGTCGGCACCTCGGGCAGGTCCGGCGTGCGGGTCGCGGTGAGTACCGCGAGCGCGCGGATCTTGCCGTCCCTTATTTGCGGGGCGAGCGGAACGATGCTGTCGATCTCGACATCGATTTGACCGCCGACGACATCGGAGATGGCCGGCGCACTGCCCTTGTAGGGCACCACCGTCACATCAATGCCCGTGATGTCTTTGAGCTGCTCTATCGCGATGCGGTAGTTGGTGCCGGCGCCGGGCACGCCGACCGACAGCTTACCTGGCCGCGCCTTCGCGAGGTTGACAAGTTCCGGCAAGGTCTTGGCCGCCAGCTTGCCGTTGACGACGAGGACGCCGTAGCTCTCGCCAAGCCAGATCACCGGTGCAAGGTCCTTGTCGAGATCATAGGGCAGATTATTGACGAGGCTCTGGTTGATGCTGAGCGCGCCATTGGTGAGAAGCAGCGTGTAGCCGTCAGGCGCCGATTGGGCGGTGGCCTGGGTGCCGATGATTGTATTGCCGCCGGGCCGGTTGTCGATGACGATGGATTGGCCGAGCCGGCGGGCAAGCTTGTCCCCGATCAGGCGTGCAAACACGTCTGAGAGACCGCCGGGCGGGTAAGGCACGATGATGCGGATCGATCTGGTCGGCCAGTTGCTCGAGGTTTGTCCGTCGGCGCCGTGCGGGGCCAGGATGGCCGCAAACGCCAACGCCACGCACCATGTTAAGGCACTACGCATTCTCGCGCTCCGCTATCTGGTACTTCCCACATAGGCCTTGCTGGCGGTTGCAGCCCGCTTTTGCCGCAGCCCCTTCGCCTCTCCGGCTCCGCGAGCTTGAACCTCCCGATACCTCCTGCGTGTCGGCAGGCCCCTCATCCCGACCCTCTCAGCGCACGCGGGGAGAGGGAGCAGCCCCGTCGGGCGGATTAGCGCAGCGTAATGCGGGCGACGCCGGCGCGCGGCGTCGGCTTTGTTGCCCTACGCGCGTAGCCTACCACAAACTCTTCAGCCGCCCGCCGTCGAGATTGAGCGAGACCCCGGTGATGTAGCTCGCGCGCTCCGAGCAAAGGAACACGATGGCGTTGGCAAGCTCCGCCGGGGTGCCGAAGCGGCCAAGGGAGTTTTTCCGCGCCGCAATCCGCCGCGCGTCGTCGTCTGACTCCACGCCGAGCTCCTGCTGAAGCCCTTGCGCATTCATGCGCCAAAGATTGGTGTCGACCCACCCCGGGCATACGGCGTTCACCAGCACGTTGTCGTCACCGAATTCGCTGGACAGCGATTTGGTCAGGTTCAGGAGCGCGCTGTTGGTCATGCCGCTGCCGAACATATACGGATCCGGCTCCTTGCCGGCACCGCCGATCATATTGACGATGCGGCCCCATTTCTGCGCCTTCATGAGCGGATGGACAAGGCGGATCGTCCGCATGAAGCCGAACAGCTTGGTTTCGAGCTGAAGTTTCAGGGCGTCATCCGTCAGCGCGGCGAAGCGGCCCGAATACATGGTGCCGGCATTGTTCACCAGAATCTCGACGCCGCCGAGCGTCGTCTT
>JASHYD010001285.1 GCA_030043175.1 Xanthobacteraceae bacterium
CTAGGAGTGTGTCCGAATATTCGTGATCACCAACTTCGACGAGAATTTGATTCCACCGAAGCCGCGAAGAGGAGTCGAATTTTGCATCACCATTCTGGAAACGACCAACAATGAGAATTCCATTCCCAGCGACTCCACGTTTTCCGATTACTCGGACGGGCTCCTAGGACCCGGAACGCTCGACTGGGTTTTTGCCGATACCGGGGCCGACCGACGGTTTACCGAGTGGACGCAAGGACGAAGCGCAATCATGAGGTCGGATTCCGATGGTCGGCGGCCACGTTCTGAAAGACGGCCGCAGGTTAGGCGAGGTTAGGCGTCCTTTACGCCTCGTTGATTACTACCGCCATCGTTAATGCACTTTACGAAAAACTGCTCGTCGTCAAGGAAACCGACGCCGAAGGAAACATCATCGAGCGCGAGCGCCGCACCACCGTCAACCACGCCATAAAGACCTGTCGCCGGGCCTCGCACTGCGGTCGAGTTGATCATGTCGATCCCAGGGATCAAGAACCTCAGCGCGCACGTCATCGTCTCAGAGATCGGCATCGACATGAGCCGGTTCCCTTCGGCGGCACATCTCATCTCTTGGGCTTGCACATGTCCGTGCAATGATGAGAGCGCCGGCAAACGTCGATCCATCGTCAGCGCAAGGGCGCCAATTGGCTTAAGACCGCGCTGGTTCACTACGCCTTAGCTGCAGCAAGAAAAGAAAGGCAGCTATCTGCAGGCCCAGTTCTATCGCCTCAAAGCCCCGGCACGGCCCCAAGAAGGCGATCAGGGCTGTCGTCGCCTCCGTCCTCACCGGCATGTACCACGGCACGATGTATCAGGACCTCGTCTGCGACCATTTCAAGCGCCACACCCCCGACCAGCAAAAAAATCGCCGGTCAAGCGCTTGTCAAATCTGGGCTGTGCGGTAGAACAGCTGCATAGCTTGTGGCACGGCCGATTAAAGGCCCCGCGAAACCGGAGCACGAGCGACCCATTGCATGCCAATGCATTCCTTGCTCCCGGCGGGAGCTGCGGGTCGATTTTCGCCGGGGGCCTTCGGGGTCCGAAGGGTGTGCTGGTTGTGTAAAGCGTATAGAATCGTCCCATTGACTTGGCGTTCGTGCCGCCTGTAGGCTTGGTTTTGGTCGAGAAGGCGACCGACGGACCGCGTAAAGGGTTGAACCCGCCTCCAGCGCTACGCTGACATCTCCTTCTTTCTTGCCCGAGAGCTGCGGTCGCCGGGCGCAAAGAAAGAAGGTGTGCCGTGACGCAGGCCCTTCCTGCACGTCCCAATCTCGACTGGCTGAAGCGAACCGCCAAGGAGCGGCTTGCTGAGCTTCGCGCCAACGATCCTACCAGCAAGCTACATGCCGCCCAGTTATTCGTTGCTCGCGACTACGGATTTAAGAGTTGGCGTGAGCTCAAGTGGCGGGTCGATGAAATAGCGAGGTCTGGAAGCGAAAAAGTGCAGGTATTCGAGGCCGCACGCACCGGCGATGTCGAAGCCGTCCGCCGCGCAGTGGCCTCGGACTTTGATCCGGCAACGCCGGACGCCGATGGCCGCACGATTTATCAAATCGCCAAAGAGCTGGGTCACGGAGCGATTGAGGTCCTGGTGCGCGACCTTCGGGAGCGCGACACGCGACCGGAGCGGGATGCGCGTGCCGTTTGCGCTATCTTAAGTGCGGCGCAGTCCGGCAACGTGCCCGAGCTGAGTGCCCTGCTGGACACTCGACCCGAGCTCATTGACGCGATGGGCGGCGGTCTCAAGAAGGCGACTGCGCTGCATCTTGCCACGCTGCGCAATCATCACGCGGTTGTTCAACTCCTGATCGAGAGCGGCGCTGACCTTGATCCACGCGACTTTCCGGACAACGCAACACCACTCTATTTTGCGGCTATCCACGGTGACCTCGAAACCATCCGATTGCTGGTCGAGGCGGGTGCTGACGTCAACGGCAAGGGAGACGATTACCAGGTCGGAGTGCTTGGCTGGGCCACGTGTTTCCAGAAGGTCCGAGAGGACGTTGCTGAATACCTTCTCGGTCATGGAGCCACGCTCAATCTCTGGACAGCCATCGCACTTGATCGAGCAGACAATGTGCAGGCGATGATCACCCGGCAGCCGACACTCTTGGCGGCACGCATGAGCAGGAACCAGCATCGCCGGACGCCGCTCCACCATGCCGCTGCCAAGGAAAGGCCGAGGATCGTCCGGTTGTTGCTTGAGCTTGGCGCCGACCCCAAAGCGACCGACGCAACGGGAGGCACGCCGATGACGACGGCCTCGCAGGAGGGCGCCGGACCGGAGGTAATTGGTGCGCTGCTGGCGTCAGGCGCGCCACTTGATTTCCTTACAGCGATCAATCTCAGCCGCTACGACGAGGCCGAAGCCATGTTGCGAGACGACCCTGGACGACTCGGTCCCGAGGGGCGCGATACGATTGCCCTGCACCTTGCCGTCAACAAGAGGAACGCCAAATCTATCCGCTGGCTCATCGAACATGGCGTGGCCGTGAATGCCAAGCGCGTGATGTGGGATTGCAACCACACGGCACTGCACATGACGGCCGAGAGCGGTGCCACAGAGCTGGCAAGGCTGTTGCTCGACGCTGGTGCCGACCCCAACATCAGGGACGACAAGTACAATGCGACGGCGCTCGGGTGGGCGCAGTATTTTGGGCGGGAGAGCTTTGCTGCAATGATCAGAGAGCGCGGCGGTCAGCCGTGATTGCCATCGAGTGGCGATTTGCGGATTCTGGTTACGCCGTTCACCACCAAGCAATGCCCTTATTCGGTTTCAGTTCATAGACCGCGTCGCCCTCATAACCTTAGAGGGCGGGGCATTAGCCAAAGATTATCTGGAGGAGCTGTCGTTGGCTGGCGTCGGTCCCCGCGAAGGCAGAAAAAATTCAGCTTGGCCGCGACAAGCGCGGCCACGACATTGCGAGAGCGTGAGGCAATTCTTGGTTCGGAGTCGATAAAGTGCGGCTGTTCTGGTCTTCGCTGCGAAATCGTCATTCCCGAGAGTTCCATCGCCTCTGCGTATGTATCTTCAAGTCTCGCCAGCGTCGCCTCTGAGTCCCGCCCCCACTCGATTGCTTTAGCACCCATCGAGTTTGCGTTCGTCAAAATATTCTCAAGGGTTTTCGCATCACCGCTCGGGTCCGCCATCCATTCCGTCTTGTCTTTGAGACCTTTTGTCCAGGCGATCGCTTGCTTCGCGGTCTGCGCTGTCTGCACGGCGAGGTTTCTCAAAGCTCGGGCTTCGTCGAGCGCTTTGCGAATGTTATCAAAACTGAAGTGTCCCTTGTTACGACCAGTAATCATAGGGGTAGGAAGCATCGATTGGTTTCGGTACCCCCTCCCTCCGAACCGGACTTGCGGATCTCCCGACATACGGCTCTCCGGTTGGTGGTCTTACCTGCGAGAGGACTGACATGCTGCGAGATGGGCGTGTTGCAAGTTGAAAAGCCCAAACGCATCAAAGTAGGCAATCGGCCAGCGTGTCTGGTCGGCGCCGTACGCTCTGGCACTCCCTTTCCGATGGGTTTGAC
>JASHYD010001286.1 GCA_030043175.1 Xanthobacteraceae bacterium
GCGCACGTTTAGGAAAGCGGACCAGGATTGTCCCACTACCGCGGCGGTGGGTGCGTCGGGAGCGTAGATCGGGGTCTCTCGCGCCGACCGGGAGCGCTTGGCGGAGGTAAGGGATAGACTCGCGACCGAAATACCTGGCTTGTGCGCTCGCCGCAGGCGTGATTGCAACCGTGCCGGCCGTGACAGTACTCATAAAAAGAGCTAAGCTTCTAGCAATCCTGTTCCCCCCCGCGCCAATTAACCTTTGGGCATGAAACAGGTTTCACGCGCACTGTATCCTCGATCCCGGGAGAGCGCGCGCCATCACATCCCTCGCGGCGGCCCGCTTGCCGGGCAGCGGGAGAGGCGATGGTCGTGCCAAATAAGGTTGCCCTGCGTACCCGGGAAGCCTAGAGGTGGGCGAACGGGTGGGGCGGGAGCCGAGCCGCACGTCGGCGCCGGTGCGGAACGATGCGTGGCAGGTGAGGTTATCCCGACGCAGCTGACAGGTCACAAGAGCGTCCCATGCAGGAAATAGCCGTCGAAGGCGGACCGGTGCACGCCCTCGATGGTGAAGAGATACGTCGCCTTGATGCTTACTGGCGGGCGGCAAACTACCTTTCAGTCGGCCAAATCTATCTGATGGATAACCCGTTGCTCAGGGAACCGCTGAGACCCGAGCACATTAAGCCGCGTCTGTTAGGACATTGGGGCACCACACCCGGTCTCAACTTTGTGTACGCGCATCTCAACCGCGTGATCAAGGCGCGCGACCTCAACGTTATCTTTATCTGCGGTCCCGGCCACGGCGGCCCGGCAATGGTGGCCAATACCTACCTCGAAGGAACCTACACCGAGATCTATCCCAAAATCAGTCAGGATGCGCGCGGCCTGTGCCGGCTGTTCCGCCAATTCTCATTTCCGGGCGGAATACCGAGCCATGCGGCGCCCGAGACCCCGGGCTCGATCCATGAAGGCGGCGAACTTGGGTATTCCCTCGCGCACGCTTTCGGAGCTGCGTGCGACAACCCGGATCTGATCGTCGCGTGCGTGGTCGGCGACGGCGAAGCCGAAACGGGACCGCTCGCGGCCTCCTGGCGCTGCAATGCTTTTCTGAATCCAGCGTCGGATGGGGCGGTCCTGCCCATCCTTCATCTCAACGGTTACAAGATCGCCAATCCGACAATTCTGGGCAGGTTGCCCGACAGTGACGTCATCGATTTCTTTCGCGCTTTGGGCTACGAGCCGTTGGTGGTGGCAGGTTCGGAACCCGAACTGATGCATCGATCGATGGCTAGGGCCCTTGACGTTGCGATCGATCACCTGTGGGCCATTCAACAGCACGCGCGGGACAATGGCGGTAACGACACCGAGTCCCAATTGCCGTCGCAAGTGCCGCGATGGCCCATGATCGTTCTGCGCACTCCCAAAGGATGGACCGGTCCGAAAGAGGTCGATGGCAAGAAGGTCGAAGGGTTTTGGCGCGCGCATCAGGTTCCGCTTGAGGCGGTGCGCCAAAATCCCGAACACCTGCGCATGCTCGAGGACTGGATGCGCCGCTACCGTCCGCAAGAGCTGTTTGATGAAGCCGGACGCCTTGCAATCGAGATTGCCGAAACGACGCCGAGCGGGAGCCGCCGCATGGGCGCGAATCCCCACGCGAACGGCGGCCTCGTCAGACGCGAGCTTCGGCTCCCGGATTTCCGATGCCATGCGGTCAAGGTGGCAAGCCCGGGGGCGTCCAAAGCGGAGTCGACGCGCATTGCCGGCAGGCTGCTGCGTGACGTCGCGCGGCTCAACGCCAACACCCGCAACTTTCGCCTGCTAGGCCCCGACGAGACATCGTCCAATCGGCTGGACGCAATATTCGAGGCCACCGATCGCGTCTGGATGGAGCGGCTCGAGCCCTATGACGTTCATCTCTCGCGCCACGGCCGGGTCATCGAGGTGCTGAGCGAGCATATCTGCCAAGGCTGGCTTGAAGGATATCTTTTGACCGGAAGGCACGGCCTGTTCTCGTGCTATGAAGCTTTCATTCACATCGTCGATTCGATGTTCAACCAGCACGCCAAGTGGCTGAAGGTCGCCCGCACCCTTGGGTGGCGTCGGCCGATTTCGTCGCTGAACTATCTTCTCACATCGCACGTGTGGCGCCAGGACCACAACGGTTTCAGTCACCAGGATCCGGGGTTTATTGATCTCGTGGTCAACAAGAAAGCAGATATCGTGCGGGTTTATCTCCCGCCCGATGCGAATTGCCTTCTATGGGTGTTGGATCATTGTTTGCGCACCTACGACCGCATCAACGTAATCGTCGCCGGCAAGCATGCCGAGCCGCAGTGGCTGGCCATGGACGATGCCGCCAAGCATTGCGAGGCGGGGATCGGAATTTGGGAGTGGGCCTCAAACGATCGCTACGGCAAAGAGCCGGACGTGGTCATGGCCTGCGCTGGCGACGTCCCCACGCTGGAAACGGTTGCTGCGGTCGCCCTGTTGCGCAAGGAGCTGCCAGACCTGACAATCCGCTTGGTCAATGTCGTCGACCTTATGACTTTGCAGTCGAAGGATGCCCATCCCCACGGCATCAGCGATGCCGATTTCGATAGCCTTTTCACGCTGGATCGGCCGGTAATCTTCGCCTATCACGGCTATCCCTATCTGATCCACCGGCTGACTTACAATCGCAGGAACCATGACAACATCCATGTCCGCGGGTTCATTGAGGAAGGGACTACGACGACCCCGTTCGACATGGCGGTGCTCAATAGGCTCGACCGCTTTCATCTGGCGATGGACGTCATAGAACGCGTGCCGCACCTTGCGGCACGGGCTGCGCACACAAAGCAACGCTTTCGCAATAAGCTGATCGAGCACCGACAGTATGTCGGTGAACACGGCGAGGATATGCCGGAAATCCAGAACTGGAGTTGGCCATTATAAGATGGATTGAGCGATCGGATAGCAAACCCGCCAAACCATTATGTGCCGCACCTCGCTGGCGCTCAGCCCCATCCTGCGGCCTTGTTTCAGACACCGCCCCCAATCACATATTGCTCGATCGCCCGGGCGAAGCCGTCTTCGGTATTGGCCGCGGTGGTATGGGTCGCAAGCGCTTTCACCTCGTCGCTGGCGTTGCCCATCGCGATCGACATCCCGGCTTTGCGGAACATCGCGAGATCATTATCCCCATCGCCGAGAACCGCGATGGCGTGCGGGGGAACGGCCAGTCGCTTCGAGAGCGATTCCAAAAAGGTTCCCTTATCGCGCCCGGGCGCCGTGATGTCGAGATAGTAAGGTTGAGAACGGGCAACGAAGGCTTGATCACCCAGCGCGTTGCGCATCACGGTTTGGCATTCTGCGAGCCTTGCGAAATCCGGACTCGACCCCACGATCTTGAAAGCATGCGCGAAATGAGGACTGAAATCCGGCACGACCAGGGGGTCGGCCCGAATTGTCCGTCTCTCGTTCGGGATGTAGTGGCCGCCGGGGTCACGGATCAGCCAGCCACTGGCGGTGAAGAGCCAGATGTCAACTCCGAACGCCGCGAGCACGTCGGCGCTTCGCCGCGCGGCCGGTGCCGGCACGAGATGCTGCTCAATGACCGCAAGGTCCGGGTAGACGACAGCGCCACCACTGAAGGCGCCCATTGGCAGCTGAAGGGACAGCGGTTCTACCAGCATCCGCAAGCCCATGGGCGGTCGGCTGCTGACGACCGTGAGGCCGATTCCGTTCTCGTAAAGCAGCTGCGCAGCGCGTGCGCTCGCCTGAGTGATTTGCTTGTCCGGCGTAACCAGCGTGCCGTCGACATCGGAGATGACAAGCGAGATCGCAGTCACGGCTCAACCCTATGCTGAGAGCGCAGTTGCATCGCCCTCGCACCCGATAATAGCCCGGATTGAGCGAAAGCCGAAATGCGCGATCGCCTTGCGGGATAGGATCGTAGCCGGATTGAGCGAATCTCCGCGCCGACCGGCCCGTGCGGCGCAAAACGTCAACGAGTCCCGATAACTCTTGTTCCGGCAGTCTCTTCGACCAACCGGTGCGTGTGGCGCGCGACCATCAGGTTCTCATTGGTCGGCACCACCCACGCCGATACGGTCGAGTCTCGCCGCGAGATGAGTGGACCGCCTCGCGCATTGGCTTCATCGTCCAGCGCCAATCCGATCCAGCCGGCGTGGCGGCAAACCTGCGCACGGATCTCCGCCGCATTCTCACCAATGCCTCCGGTGAACACGACGGCGTCAAGGCCGCCAAGCGCTGCAACGAGCGAACCCAACTCGCGGCCGATTCGATAGATGAACAGCGCGACCGCCTCCCGCGCAGCAGGCGCGTTGCTCGCCAACAGCGTGCGCATGTCGCTCGAGAGGCCCGAAACCCCCAGCAAGCCGGAACGTTCGTAGATGAGGTGCTCGACGGTCTTCGCATCCATCCGCTCATGCGCAAGCAGGTACAGGATCACGCCAGGGTCGAGAGCGCCCGTCCGCGTGCCCATTGGCAGACCGTCGACCGGCGTGAATCCCATGGTGGTTGCGACGCTACGGCCGTTTTCGATGGCACACATGCTGGCGCCGTTGCCGAGATGGGCAACCACGATTTTTCCATTGGCGCATTGCGGCGCCACGTCGGGAAGCTTTGAGACGATGTATTCATACGATAATCCGTGAAAGCCATAGCGGCAGATGCCTTTGTCGGTGAGTTCGCGTGGCAGCGCGAATTCCCGCGCAAGCGGCGCTTGGCTTCGATGGAAAGCCGTATCGAAGCAGGCGACCTGCGGCACCTGAGGGGCCACCGCCGCGACTGCACGGATCGCAGCGATGTGATGCGGCTGGTGCAGCGGGGCAAGCGGGACCAACTCCTCAAGGCGGGTCATCACCTGCGCGTCAATCACGACCGGGTCCGAATACGCCATTCCGCCATGCACGATGCGGTGGCCGACGCCGCCAACTCCCGCCGCGCTACCGATGTGTTTCGTAAACCACTCGTGAATTGCCGCAATGGCGGCGCGGTGATCGTTGCCGGCGACGGTCGCGTCCGCGACACCGCGGCCTTGTGCATCCGCGATCTCCAGCCGGGGAGATGTCCCGATGCCTTCGACCTGCCCCTGCAACTGGGCTCTCAGAGACCGGTCAGCAGCAGTTTCAAACACTGAAAATTTGAGGCTGGACGACCCGGCATTGATGACGAGAATCGGCTCGCGCATCGGCTTGGACCAACTCCATGAGCGTGGGGTGGGCCAGACCGCCGGCCCGGTTGAGCCACCAAGCACGGACACCTCGTCCTGAGGCGGTCACGTTCCTGGCGCGACCGTCCTGAAGGTTCCTCGAAGCAAGGATGGCCACGAGGCACGATCTTGCCTGCGGGGGTTCTTCGAGAGGCGGGTTCGCGGCTCCTCAGGACGAGGTTTATAGATGGATGAGATGGGCTCACGCCGCAGGCCCCGCAAGCGGCGGCACAGCGCTCTCGGGGCGCTCGGCGCTGTGCGGCACAGCCGGATCGAGCGCGGCGGCAACGGCTTGTTCGACGCGCTCCAACCAGATGAATTCGATCTGTTTGCGGACTTCTTCCGGAATATCGTCGAAATCCTTGCGATTGCGCGCCGGCAGCATGACCCGCTGAATGCCGGCGCCATGCGCCGCCACGACCTTCTCTTTGATGCCGCCGACCGGGAGCACCAGCCCGCGCAGGCTAACCTCGCCCGTCATGGCGGTATCGCTGCGCACCGTCCGCTCGGTCATCAGCGAGACCAGAGCCATGAAGATGGCGACGCCGGCGCTGGGACCGTCCTTCGGCGTCGCGCCGGCCGGTACATGGATATGGATGTCGGTGTGCTCGAAGCGTGCGCCGTCGATGCCGAATGTTGCGGCGCCGTTCTTGACGATGCTCAGCGCGGCCTGCGCGCTTTCCTTCATCACGTCGCCGAGCTGGCCGGTCAGGATGAGTCTCCCGCTGCCCGGAACGCGGGTGGCCTCGATGAAGAGAATATCGCCGCCGACTGGCGTCCAGGCGAGTCCGGTGGCAACGCCCGGCACGCTGGTGCGCATTGCAAGCTCGCTCTCGAAGGGCGGCGCTCCCAGGATGGCGACGAGATCGTCGCGATCGATGCGGATCGGGCCGCGCTCGCCCTCCGCGACCCGCACCGCCGCGTGACGGAGCGCCTTTCCGATCTCCCGCTCGAGGTTGCGTACACCGGCTTCCCGCGTATAGTGCACAATGATCTCGTCGATCGCCGCGTCGGTGATATCAACCTCACCCGCCTTCAATCCGTTGGCCTCCATCTGCCGGCGCACCAGATAGCGCCGCGCGATCTCGCGCTTTTCGGTCACCGTGTAGCCGGCGAGACCGATGATCTCCATGCGGTCGCGCAGCGGCCCCGGTATGGTGTCGAGCAGGTTGGCGGTTGTGATGAACACCACACGGCTGAGATCAAATGGGACGCCGAGGTAATTGTCACGGAAGCTATTGTTCTGTTCGGGGTCGAGCACCTCGAGGAGCGCTGCGGAGGGATCGCCTTGGATGCCGTGGCCGAGCTTGTCGATCTCGTCAAGCATCATCACGCAGTTGCGGGCGCCGGCCTTCCGGATCGCCTGTATGATGTTGCCCGGCAACGCCCCGATATAGGTTCGCCGGTGGCCGCGAATCTCCGCCTCGTCGTGCACGCCGCCGAGGCTCACGCGCACGAACTTGCGGTTCATCGCCCGCGCAATCGATTGACCAAGCGACGTTTTGCCCACGCCGGGCGGGCCGACGAAACACAGGATCGGCGCCTTTCCTTGCGGCGCGAGCTTGTGTACCGCGAGGAACTCGACGATCCGCCGCTTGATCTTGTCAAGGCCGAAATGGTCCTCATCGAGAATGCGCTGCGCCTGGGCGATGTCGATCGGTTTCTCTTCCGGCAACGTCCACGGTAGCTCGATCAGCCAGTCCAGGTAGGTCCGCACCATGCCGGCCTCGGCCGCTGCTTCGGGCATGCGCTGGAAGCGCCGCAGCTCCTTGCGGGCCTGGTCTTCGACCTCTTTCGGCATGCCGGCCTTAGCGATGGCCTCCGATAGCTCCTTGACTTCCGCAGCGCGGCCTTCCTCGCCCTCGCCGAGCTGGCGCTGGATAGCCGCCATCTGCTCTCGCAGCAGCACTTCGCGCTGGCGCTCGTCGAGCGCCGCCTTGGTTTGCTTGCCGATCTCGGCCGAAAGCCGCAGCACCTCAATGCGCTGCGCAAGGAAGCGCGAGACCTTCTCCATGCGGGCGAGAACGTCGATGGTCTCAAGGATCTCCTGCTTTTCTTCCGGCTTCATGTCCATGTAGCCGGCGGCGAGATCGGCGAGCGCCGCCGGCGACGTCACCGACCTGATCGCCGCCAGAAGCTCCGGTGGCGCCTGCGGCAGGAGTTCAATGGCCTCCGCGGCCTGGTTTTGCAGATGCAGGAAACGTGCTTCGATTTCCGGGCTTGAAGGATTGGGCTCCGGGATGCGCATGACGCGCGCCACCAGGAACGGCCAGCCGTCGAGGAATTCGATCGCCTGAAAGCGCTGGTCGCCTTGGCAGATGAGATGGTGTCCACCATCCGGCGCCGTGATGTAACGCACAACATTGGCAATCGTGCCCATGCGGTGCATATCGAGAGGGCCGGGGTCCTCTGTGGCCGGGTTACGTTGCATCAGGAGGCCGATCGGGCGCTGCTCGCGCATGGCCTGCTGTGCGGCGGCAATCGAACGGGCGCGGCCGACCGATACCGGCATGACAATACCGGGAAACAATACGAAACTTCGCACCGGAAGGATGACGAGCCCATCCGGCGGCAGCGGCAAGGTGCCGGCTGACTTATCGGAATCGGCAGGGCTTTGAGGAGGCGCGCTCTGACGAGGGCGCGATTCGAAGGCTTGGGTCATGTGTGATTCAACCGCGGAATACGCTGGCTTTTTGCAGGGTGATGAGCACGCAGCCGTTAACTGCGGCGCGGCGCACCGCGTCGTAGCGTCCGGCCGGCAGCTCGATGCGGCGCTCGAACCGGCCTTGCGGTAGCTCGAGGCGGTGGATGACGGCGGTCGCCAATTCGGCGGGTAAGACGCGCTGTCCGGTCACCACCAAGTAGGCACCTTCGATCACGGTTTCGACTTGATCGGGCTCAACGCCCGGCAGTGCGACCAGCACCAGAACCTCGCCTTCGGTTTCCAACACATCGATCGGAGGCTCCCAGGTCGGAACGTGCCTCCCGAGCGCCGGCCGGAACAGCTGCCGATGCAACCGCTCGGCCCGCGCCAGCATCTCAATCGCCTCAGACCACATCCAGCTGCTGGAGAATTCAGACATCGCTCACCCGATTTGCACTGTTATTTGTGAAACCAAGAGGCTTCGTTCAATGCTTGCCCCGTATACCTGCCGCGCTTGTCCCGCCGCTACCCCGTCGCTCCCTGTTCCGGCTTGGCGGTAAAAAGATCGGGCCGAGCCGCCGCCCCCGCAAGCGGGCGAGGGTAGGGCGCGGGAACGCCGCTTGGAACCCGTTATACGGCCCCACGTTGGATCAGCAACAGACATGAGGCGCCCCATGGAAGCCGCTGTGCGGAATTTCACCCTCAACTTCGGGCCCCAGCACCCCTCAGCTCACGGCGTGCTTCGCCTTGTGCTTGAGCTCGACGGCGAGATTGTCGAGCGGATCGATCCCCATATTGGCTTGTTGCACCGCGGGACGGAAAAGCTGATCGAGTATAAGACCTATCTGCAGGCACTGCCCTATTTCGACCGGCTCGACTATGTCGCGCCCATGAACCAGGAACACCCGTTCTGTCTTGCAGCCGAAAGGCTGCTCGGCATTACGGTTCCCAAGCGGGGGCAGCTTATCCGGGTCCTCTATTCCGAGATCGGACGTTTGCTCTCTCATCTCCTCAACGTGACGACCCAAGCGCTCGATACCGGTGCGCTGACGCCCATATTGTGGGGTTTTGAGGAGCGCGAGAAGCTGATGGCGTTCTATGAACGCGCATCGGGCGCACGTATGCACGCCAACTATTTCCGGGTCGGCGGGGTCCATCAGGACCTGCCGGCGAATCTTCTCGACGACATCTGGGCGTTTTGCGACCCGTTCCTGCGCGTCTGCGACGATATGGAGGTCCTGCTCACCGAAAATCGCATCTTCAAACAGCGCAATGTCGGAATTGCTCCGGTTAAGCTTGCCGATGCATGGGCCTGGGGCTTCTCGGGGGTGATGGTGCGCGCCTCAGGCGCGGCCTGGGATCTGCGCAAGACGCAGCCGTACGAATGCTATTCGGAGCTCGATTTCGATGTCCCGGTCGGCAACAACGGCGACTGCTACGATCGCTACATCGTGCGCATGGAAGAGATGCGCCAATCGGTGCGCATCATGAAGCAATGCCTGCACAAACTCGACCTGCCCGAAAGCCAGGGGCCCGTTGCGGTGAGGGACAACAAGGTCGTTCCACCCCCGCGCGCCGAGATGAAGCGTTCGATGGAAGCAACGATCGAACATTTCAAGCTCTACAGCGAAGGCCATCACGTGCCGGCCGGCGAGATCTATGCGGCCGTCGAAGCGCCCAAAGGCGAATTCGGGGTCTATTTGATCGCCGACGGCACCAACCGGCCGTACAAGTGCAAAATCCGGGCGCCTTCGTTCGCTCACCTGCAAGCGATGGACTTCCTTTCCCGCGGTCACATGTTGGCAGATGTCGCAGCCATCATCGGATCCCTCGATATCGTGTTCGGGGAGATCGATCGATGAACCCGACCTGGAAATGACGTCGGGACGACCTTTGGATCGCCCTCGCCCGCGGGTGCGGCCCCACCCGAGCTCGGGCGCCCAAGTGCCACCCGCGACGGCAGGCAATATTGGAAGCGGAACAATTCGAAGCAACTGCCGTTTCCGCGAGGGGGCATAGGCGAGGCGAACTTGGACGAGCGAGCTTTTCCATTCTTCCAGCTCAATCAACGCGCAACCAAGCCGCGGCAGACTGGGCTGACGGAAATCCGTGGCCCCTACTATGCGGTCATGGGAACACGGTATCTCTCCGACATTCTGGAAACGGTGGGCGAGTATGTCGACGGCGTCAAATTTGCCGGCGGCTCTTTCGCACTGATGCCTCGTGCGCGCGTCAGGGAGATCAACGACCTCGCACACCGGCATAATGCCTACGTCTCCACCGGCGGCTTCATCGAACATGTGCTCGCCCGTGAAGGCGCAGGGGCGGTTAAAAGATACCTTGGCGAGTGCCAGGAACTCGGCTTCGACGTGGTCGAGCTTTCGACCGGTTTCATCACCTTGCCGCCAGACGATCTCGTGGCCTTAATCAAGGCGGTGGTGGGCGCCGGACTGAAGCCAAAACCCGAGCTGGGAATCCAGTTTGGCGCCGGCGGCGCCACCGAGGCCGCCGAACTCGCGGCGGAAGGGACGCGCGACGTGCGCTGGCTCATTGGCCTGGCGTTCCGGTGCATCGACGCCGGTGCCGAGCGGATCATGATCGAGTCCGAGGGCATCACCGAAAGTGTTACGAGGTGGCGGACCGATGTGGTTGCCGCGATCATCGACGGGCTTGGACTTAACCCGGTGATGTTCGAAGCCGCCGACCCAGAGGTCTTCGAGTGGTACGTCAAGAACTACGGCGCCGAAGTGAACCTGTTCGTCGATCACAGCCAGATTGTTCAGCTCGAATGCCTGCGCTCCGGACTATGGGGAACCAAGAGCAGTTGGGGACGCATTGCCACCTACAAGCCGTGAGAGGCGGCCGGTAGGGGCGACCCTTGTGGCCCCCCCGTTGACTGCGTCCGCGTCCGGACCGGCGCCCGCCATCCGAGAACTGCTCGACCGCAAGTCGCGCCACCTACGCCACGCGACGGTGGAAGGCACCCGCGGCGAGGCACGCCGTCAGCTCTGAAACCGGCCGCTCATCAAGGCTGGCAATAACCTCCGCGACCCGGTCTGCCGCCTCCTTCGTCAAGAATGCCCGCGTGACGCGGTCGAATTTTTGCCGCGCGATTGTCCAGTCAAACGGATTGGTGTGG
>JASHYD010001287.1 GCA_030043175.1 Xanthobacteraceae bacterium
GCATGTTGCTCTTGCTTTACCTAATCTGCCACCTCTCCAACTTGTCGCACGCGCTCTGGTCGCTTCATCTAAGGAGCAACGGCGGCACCTGATAATGGTGCCGTGGCAGAGCTCGGTTGGATAGTTCCTGCTGTACGGCGCGCTGCAAAGCCACGGCGTGCTCGACCTGGTTTCCCTGTTCAACCGGCGGTGCCGGGCGTCGATGCCGGCCAGCGACATCGCGCAGCTGGCGGTGGGCTTGTTCATTCCTCTCCTTCTCATCCTTCCCCTGCTGGCACAAGGCGCGCCGCCCTACTGACGGTTTCAGCCAAGCTGCGGCTGGTTCATATACGTGTGCTGGAAAGCAGGCGTGCCGCTTAACGGCCTCGGGCAGGTCGTGACCGTTACCGCGGCATGGATACATAGTTGCCTTGGATTCCATACCTGGCTGCGGTTGCGGCCGTAGTGACACTCTAATCCTAACCACAACTGCCGCCCGTTTATTCCCATACTTATTTGTTGTTGCCGTTGAAATATCCGGCTGACCGTCGCGGTTGTTTCCAGGCAACGTACCCGCTTCGTCACGTCGCGAAGTGGGGCACGGCCAGGGAAGGAATGAACCTAAATCCGTGAGTTGACCGAATTGAACCAGGTCGTCTTGAGAGGCTCTCAACCATAACGAGCAGCTCTGACGGCTGGGACGGCCACGTTTTCGCCCACGCAGATTTTTTCAATTTGAGCAAGAGCGCGCTAGCGCGCTCCCGATGTGTAGGAGCTGATTCTAAATGCGGCGGTTTTGAACAGAAC
Organism: Xanthobacteraceae bacterium; assembly: GCA_030043175.1. Next base: position 787 of record JASHYD010001287.1, read on the forward strand.
TCTTCGCCAGCGTCTTCTCATCCATCACTCGCAGCTCCCGAGGGCTGAAGTATTCGTGGCGGAATCAATTTCCGGCCGCGGAGAAATTTTTCTAAGCGCCTCGCTGAGGATTCGGTACCAGCGTTCGAGCGGGGTCAACTGCTCCGCAGCTTTCGCAATTGAGAAAAAACGAGCGATGCGTGTGAGCGCCTTTTGGGCGCGGTGATGCTCGTCGTGGCTGCTGGTGATCGTCACGGTGGTGCGGCCGGCGTGGCGGGTTTGCCGGCCGACGACCTGAAGCAACATGGCGTTCGGCTCGATCTAATAGTCGAGAAGTACGATAGCACGAATGGTGATTGTTCCACCTGCGGAACGCTATGTTTGCCTTTCGCGGGCTTTTTAGCGTGTCTTCCAGTTCGTGTCACCCAGGTGACTCATGTCCCGCTTCCAACCCTATCGATCACCTCATCAGGCGGAGGATGGCTCACCGTCCACACCATTGAGCGCGTTTTCCGCCTCGGAGATGAAGTGACGGCACATTTCCCTAAGTCGCTCCGCTTCCTCGGGGTGCTGGGTTCTCTCGGCTTTATTGAAACACTCGTGCGCAAGACCAATGAGTAAGCGCGAAAGATCCAGCTTGTCGCTTTTGGCCATCCGATACCCTTTTGACGATCTGGCCGGTTTCTAATCGGCAAGCCTGACGAGTTCGCCTCCCGCAGGGATCAGGAAAAATCCATGCTTTTTGATCGCTTTTAATGCTATATCGATGAGTTTCTTATTCTCCGGGTTGTCACGTCGATGAAGGGTGACGCACCGCTCCAACCGCCAACTTATCCGAGGGTATATGTGCGATGGAATGGTTTGACCTGTGCGGTCGCGTGTTAGCGCATACAGCGCGCTCTCATTGCAGCGGAACACATAAATCAAATTCCCTTTACAGTCGATGTCGCCCATCACCCGTGACCTTTGCAGGTTTTCATATCAGATACGCCGGCTCAAATCGATAAGGCAAACCTGCGGCACGAAACTTTCAGGAACATATGTTATTCGGTGAATAGGGAGCCGGTCTGCTGCCTATTCGTACCGATTACTCGGTATCCATAAGCAAGCCTATAACAGCTCGGATGAGCCATCCGATCTGCCTTCAAAGCGATCGAGTGGGACACCGCTTCTTGAGCGGGGCGCTCAACTTGTCGCGATCGGACACGGTGGTAATGGATCTGCGGCGGCCGCGCCTTCTTTTTTGTTTGCCCCGATCATTGGTCTTCGGGCTGATGAGCTCCTGCGCACGCGCAGAGTTTATGTTGGCTTTTGTGATGAGGTTGGCTCCGGTATCGATATTCGCTGGCACGGGCTCGCCCCTTGAAGCGGCAAGTCGCATCTGGCAATCTCGGCCACCCACCTCGCCCTTCCCTGATCATTGAGCCTGACCGGAACCTCGAGCGTCCGTTTGACATCGCTGTCAAGATTGCGGACGCCTTTCGGCCTGCCGCGCGGGTTGCCTGACCTGCTTGCCGGTTCCTTTCACCCGATAATGCAGCCGAGAGGGTTTTTCCTCCCGGCTGGATCGATTACCGTTCAGATTTTCTTCAGGTCGAACCGGTCGAGATCCATGACCTTGGCCCACGCCTTGACGAAATCTTGCACGAACTTCGCATGCGCATCGTCGGAGGCATAGACTTCAGCAACGGCGCGAAGCTCCGAGCTTGATCCGAAGATCAAGTCGACAGGCGAGGCTTTCCACTTGAGCGCCCCGGTCTTGCGGTCAAGGCCCTCATACACGCCATCGAGCTTGGGGTCTTTTTTCCATTCGGTGGACATGCCGAGCAGGTTGACGAAGAACTCGTTGGTCAGGGTGCCGGGATGATCGGTCAACACGCCGAGCTGGGAGTGTCCTTCATTCGCATCCAGCGCGCGCATGCCGCCGACAAGAACGGTCATTTCGGGAACCGTCAGATCCAGCATGCTGGCGCGGTCAACCAACATGTCCGCGGGCGAACGCTCGTTGCCCTTGGCGTAGTAATTGCGGAAACCGTCGGCGGCTGGCTCAAGCGCCGCAAACGTCATCACGTCGGTCTGTTCCTGTGAAGCATCGGTGCGACCCAGCGAGAAAGGAACCGTTACGTTATATCCAGTCTTCTTCGCCGCGTCCTCGACGGCGGCGTTGCCGCCGAGCACGATAAGGTCGGCTAGGGATACCTGCTTGCCGTCTGTTCTGCCCTTGTTGAATTTTACCTGAATACCTTCCAGAACTTTCAGGGTCTTCGTCAGTTGGGTTGGATTGTTGACGGCCCAGTCTTTCTCGGGCGCGAGGCGGATGCGCGCGCCGTTCGCCCCGCCCCGCTTGTCCGTGCCACGGAATGAAGCGGCAGACGCCCATGCCGTTCTCACAAGTTCTGGATCGGATAATCCCGATACGAGGATTTTGCTTTTGAGTTCAGCTATATCCGCAGCATCGATCATCTTGTAATCAGCGGTGGGAAGCGGGCTTTCCCAGGGGAGGTCTTCCTTGGGAATTTCGGGGCCCAGATAACGCGCGCGCGGCCCCATATCCCTATGCGTCAGCTTGAACCAGGCCTTGGCAAAGGCCAGCTTGAACTCTTCGGGGTGATCGTGGAAGCGCATCGAGATCTTGCTGTAGGAAGGGTCTTTCTTCACCGCAAGGTCGGTCGTGAACATCATCAGGGGATGGAACTTGTTCGCATCATGCGCATCCGGAACGATGTCGGCGGAATCCTTCGGCATCCATTGCGTAGCGCCTGCCGGGCTTTTCGTCTTGACCCAGTCATGCGAAAACAGGTTGTCGAAATACTGCGCGGTAAAGTGGATAGGATCGGCCGACCACGCGCCTTCAAGGCCGCTGGTGATCGTGTCGTTGGCGTTGCCGGTGCCGCACTTGTTGACCCAGCCCAGCCCTTGCTGCTCTATGCCGGCACCGGCAGGAGCCGCGCCGACACAGCTGTCGGGCAACGCGGCGCCGTGGGCCTTGCCGAAAGTATGGCCGCCTGCGATCAGGGCTACGGTTTCTTCATCATCCATGCCCATGCGGCCAAAGGCTTCGCGGATGTCTTTCGCCGCCGCAAGCGGATCAGGATTGCCGTTCGGTCCTTCCGGATTGACATAGATCAGACCCATCTGCGTCGCGGCCAGCGGCTTCTCAAGCTTACCGTTGTTGTCGCGGTTGTCGGCCATGAACTTGGCGCCCGCGCCCCAGTAAACCAGATCGGATTGCCAGTCGTCGGTGCGTCCGCCCGCGAAGCCATAGGTCTTGAACCCCATGGATTCGAGCGCGACGTTACCCGCCAGAACCATCAGATCGCCCCAGGAAATCTTCGCGCCGTACTTCTTCTTGACCGGCCACAAAAGACGTCGGGCCTTGTCGAGATTGGCGTTATCCGGCCAACTGTTCAGCGGCTCAAACCTCTGCTGCCCGCCGCTTGCGCCGCCGCGCCCGTCGTAAAGGCGATAGGTACCTGCACCGTGCCATGCCATGCGAATGAAGAACGGTCCGTAATTTCCGTAATCGGCTGGCCACCAATCTTGCGGCGTCGTCAATACCGCCTTGATAACTTGTTTCACGGCGTCGAGATCGAGGGTTTGAAATTCCTTGGTGTAGTCGAAATCTCTGCCATAGGGATTGGACTGCGCGTCGTGCTGACGAAGGGGCGAAAGATCAAGCCGCTCTGGCCACCAGAATTCGTTGGGCCTCGGCGCACCGTCGGCCGATGTAGGCAGAGTTGACGCGGTGCTGATCGCAATGACCGCAGCCGCCATGAGAAGGGAATTTCTGAAGTTCGTCTGCATGTTCGCCTCGTGAAGTTTGGAGGGAAGAGAGCAATGCTCTTAAGCTATCGGCCACCTTCCTGGACGCCGCTGATACCGATAGTCGTGGCATTAGGCAGAATGAATTCCAATAGCCCGAAGGCATTATTGCTGTGCCGCTACGGCGCTGTTGGCGGTCTATGCAATTCGGGAACCGCAGCACCTCTTCGGGCTCTCCGAAGGCAATGTAGGGCTGATGCAGGCGGGCAAGCGCCTCGAGCCTGATAGAGGGTTTCGACTCACCACCTATGCGATATGGTAGATCAAGGCGGCGATCCAGGAATACATCTTGCGCTCGTGGTCGCTGGTGAAGATCGGCGCGACTGCGAATCAGAAGAAAAGCAATCGATTGAGGAGATTACGGTAAAGGGTGGCTTGCCGGTATGGTGGCGCGACCAGGATAGTGAGCCACGGGCGCTTCGCATCACCGAGCGCGGGCTCCAGGTGATTGGCGCCAAGCCTGACGTCGACACCCTCGAAGTGACTCGAGCGAACAAAAGAGCAAGGCGAGGGCGCCATCTCGGAAGCCTCCGGTCCTGGCGTTGAGTGACCGGCATGACAACAAAACGCTCGCGGGAGCCGTCTATGCGTCTGGCTCATGAAGAAGAACCTCGTCGTGGCAATCAGCTCATCTCCGATAAAAGGTTTCCTAAGAAGCGGCCCCACCCACGCGCCGCAAAACGCTCTGACAAAGCCGGTTGCTCGGAAAAGGCCATAAACCTAATCCGGCTCAAAAGTCCGACGAGACCAGGAACGCAAGCGTCAATTGGGCCTTGAATTCCCTCAAGGCAGAAGTGTCGGGGCATACCATTGTCAAGTCCCAGATAACCAAAACAAGTTCGCTCGCATCGGTTGGCCGCCGAATCGGTTGACCAACCAGATGACTCTCAACATGATTAATTAGGTTTTAACCCTACAGACGGTGTGTTCAGAGGTGGGAAGCGAAATGGTGCAGTGGACACCATCCGCTTCCATAACAAACGTCGTTTGTGCGTCAAATTGATAGGGCAGCACTCGCTCAATCAACTCTCTTCCTTGCCCGCGGCCTCGAGGCTTGGCGTCTAAAGACGGCATCTCCACGCCGCTTTCCTTCCAATCGAGATGAAGCCAGGGCTTGCCATTTTCTGCCAAGGTCTCCTGTCGCCACCGGACGGTGAGACGCCCATTCGGTTGCTTGAGTGCGCCATATTTGGCTGCATTCGTCATGAGCTCGTGCAAGGCCATCGCGAGGGATTGAACTGTACGGGAACGCAGCGGAATACCTTTCGGTCCGTCGAGCGTGACGGGTCCGTCCTCTCCCACGCCAACGGACTGCGCAGCCAACTCGATATCGATCAATTCGTCGAACGTAACCCGGCCGCCCTCCGCGCGAAAGAGCAGCCCCTGGGCACTGCCTAGAACTCCAAGGCGGTCCTGAAAGCTGGCCCGGAAATCGTCAGATGTCTTGCTCGCTCTCAGTGTCCTGTCCGCTATCACGCTCACAATGCTAACGAGGTTTCGTGTGCGGTGCTGGAGTTCCCCAACGACCGACCCAAGACTCTCTTGGCTCTCCCGCAGTGCCACGGTGCGCTCTTCAACGCGCTGCTCCAGATCGCGGCTAAGCACTCGATATCCTTCGAGGGTCAACCGCAGCACGGCAATCAGGATCACGTAGAAAAGTGCCTCAAGGGCAAACACCAACAATCCCACCACATCTGGCGTGCTTGCAACGTAGAAAGACCAGCGTGGCGGCAGCAGGAAGAAATCGGCGGCGGCAACGCTGAGGACGGTACAAAAAAGGCCGGCACCCAACCCACTGACCAGCGTGGCAATTATCACCGTCGGCATGAACGTTACGAACGGAACGCCCACAACGTACGGATCGATGGCGACCCCGAGTACGGTGCCAATCGCAGCGCACAAGACAGCGAAAGAGTAAGCGCCGACGGTTCCCGGCCGCAGCGCGGGGACATCGATGTAAAAGCGAGATAGCCTCTCCGTTTCTTTGTGTAGCTGCATGGTTCGCGCCCCCACAAATTCTGCGCTGGGGTTTATGTGTTTACTTCTGAGGATAGGCAAGGGTTTTCCGACAACAGACCGCTGCGCCGACTTTGGCCACCTATGCGTGCACCAGGTCCGATCACCTCGGCGCCACCGCGATACCGAATTGGAGGAACGAAGAGGCAGCCACCCTTACCCCGTCGATGAACCAGCGTAGCGAGAGGCCGATGGTCACATCTTCGGTTAGGCCTGCGGGGAGGGAGGACAGTGCCTCGGAGGGAAGTCTCCCACCGGACCTGCTGCGCTCTATGATCTGTTTCGCATCGAGAACGGAAAGACAGTCGAGCACTGGGATGTCTTGACTCCGATCACTCCACGGGATCAATGCAAACCCAATGGGCCATTTAGGTAGCGAGCGCCGGTGTGCGCGAGCTGGTCCACACGGCCTGCGGGGCGCCGGCGTTTGCCGATCGCTTTCGGTTTACCGCCGAAGCAACGCCACACGCTGATCAAGGTCCAGCTCCCGAAGAGCGGCAGACGGGTCTCGCTGGAGCCGTTCCTGGTGCAGTCTGCAGATCGAGTGCCTTACGCGATGGGCACGAACCACGACGGGGCAACAACGATGCATGCGAGCGTGTCGTCGCTTCGATCAGCTGGAGCTTTCCTGATCCCCTTGCGAGGCTGGCCCGCGACTGCTCTTTGCCATTCGGCTGCGCGCCTCCATGTGTCTCGCCCTCTTCATCGCGTTCTGGCTCGAGCTCAACAACTCGTATTGGGGAGGCGGCACCACGGCGACTATGTGCCATGCACAGTTTGGTGCCTATCATCGCGGCCACTAACCTCGGTGCGACCGGCCCGGGCGCCAGAATTCCGGCAAATGGGATGACACAGGTCGCTATGGGACGCCGACCTGGAGCCGGGCCAGATTTTGAGGCGGCGCGTGCGGCTATAGGCCTGGCGTTACGCTCGCTCCATTCTGACGTGCTAAGCGAACCGCTGCCCGAAAAGATTGTCGAGTTGTTAAGGCAGCTCGATCGGCAAAAGGGCGCCGCCGACGTGTAGCACTTGTATGGGCCTTCCCAACTTCCCCTGAGCCATCTGGCCGCGGACGCTTGCTCCACTTGAAAATATCGCGCAGTTGGCACGTCACCGTACGGGCAAAGGGAATTTTCCCCTTATAATTGGCACTGCGTGTTGTTTTACACTCATCGCAGAGTGGGGAGAAATTGTCTTCCCGCGGCCCGTGAGGCTCCGTCACCTCGTTCTCATTGCAACTCTCATTTCGGGAGAGCCGCAATGAAACGATTAGGAAGCACTGCATCGACGGAACATTCGCGGAATCTCACGGCCGCGAGGTGATGGACATCATCAGATTTAACGGCGGTCAAGTCGTCGCGCGCGTCACGCGCGCCGACGGGGAGGATACGCGTCGCGCGATCGCTGCAGCCAAGCGCGCATTCGCCACTTTTTGGCAAGTCAACGAAGTATGAGCGCGCGGAGATCTTGCGGCGGTTGCATGAAACCGATTCAGCGCGACTTGAATCGCAACTCCCATGGTCGAATTGAAGTGGGGCTGGCGCTTCTGCACGAACGCCGTAAATGCCTCCTGGGCGTCCTCAGATCGAACTTGTGCGCTCTACTCATTTTCGGCCTTCATCGCCGCCTTGATCTGTTCACGAAGCGGTTGCTTCATGAGTCGCTTGCTCGCTTGCAACGCGCCAGCCGGCTTCCCCGCTAACTTCCGCGCTGATTCGCTCGGTCCCGATCGGGCACGACCTGAGTGCGTTCGCATATCCTTAGCCGCCTCGTTGAAAATATCCGCAAGCCGCCATTGCCAAGCCCCGCCCATTGCGTTTGAACCGCGGGCGCGGTTCGCCCGGACACCAAGCCGACGATCGGCACGATGACGACGCGCAGAAGGTGAAAACGAGCGGTGGCGGCGAAGTATGACGCCGCAAAGAGCGAGCGTGTCGCCGGCCGGTAGGAGGCGGCCACGACCCGCGCCACACCGTCGCGCCTTCGGCATCAACGACGCAAATTGAACTTGTTTCGACGGTAACGTCGAGTCCGATATCAAGGACTTGCTGCTTTGGCATGAGTGAGCTCCGGGTTGGCGTTTGACCGCGGAGACAGCCTGTGACGGCGGTTCTTACCCCGCGATTGCGCCATGTCCCGACCTACTCCGCGGCAATGACGCCGGGCGCAGGCGCCGTGAAGGCTGGCCGTCGCTCCTGGCAATCTCGCCGCATAAAACATCGAAAATTTCTTTTCGATGCACCGTCGCTAAGCGCCTAATACAACGGATGAGCGATCGAAATCCAGTTGGCGCCAGTTTTTGCACGCGGCCTTCTTTCGTCCAGCCTGTTAGCTTGGTCGGATAGGTCTAGCGCAAAAGGAGCCGCACTCGAGGGTGCTGCGCCCGGCGCTGGGAGGGATAGGACCACGATCCGGCTATCTTTCTCGAGCGTCACTATCCGATGATCAACCGAGCGCAGATGCCAGCCCTCCGCCACCTCGCCGACGTG
>JASHYD010001288.1 GCA_030043175.1 Xanthobacteraceae bacterium
AAGGCGAATCCGACCGGCTGCCTCAGCGACCTGTTCGCCTTCGTCATGGCCACCTACTCGGCGACCAACAAAAGCGAAGGCAATGAGATGGGATTCTACAATGCCGAGCAGGAGCAGGCGACGCTTTTGAAGCAACTTGCCGACCGCTTCACCCTGAGCGACAACTTCCATCAGTCGTTTCTTGGGGGCACGGCCGCGAACCACGTCGAGTTCGGCCACGCTGATCCCATTTTCTGGAGCGACGGCAACGGCAACCCGGTGACGCCGCCGGCGAGCGTCATCGCCAATCCGAACCCGGTGGCCGGCACCGTCAATCAGTACACGGTCGACGGCAATTTCGTTAACTGCTCCGACTTCAACCAGCCCGGCGTTGCCCCAATCATTCGCTATCTGGAGGGCCTGCCCTACAATGCCGAACCGAATTGTCAGGAAAACGCCTACTACATGGTGAATAACGTCAATCCAGGCTATCTGCCGAACGGCGCACTTGCGAACGGCGAAGGAGGCATTCCGCCGTCATCGGTCAGGAGCATCGGTGACGCGCTGCTCCAAAAGAACATTCCCTGGACCTATTACGGTGGGTCGTACAACGACGCCGTCGCCCTCTCAAACGCAGCAGTCACCGCGAATCCGGCCAATCCCAATCTCACGGCGGCCGCTCTCGCCGATCCGGTACACGCTCTTGGCGTTGCGTATTGTCAGATCTGCAACCCGTTCCAATATGACACGTCGATCATGGCTAATCCCACGGTCCGGGCCGCGCATGTCAAGGATACGGTCGATCTCATCGCAGCGATCCAAAACAATACGCTTCCGTCGGTGGCGATCGGCAAGCCCGACGGCCTTCTTGACGGCCATCCGCAGAGCTCCAAGATCGACCTGTTCGAGGCCTATGTACAACATCTCCTCGACGCGCTGGAGGCCAATCCGACGCTCAAGGCGGAGACGGCCGTTTTCATCACCTGGGATGAGGCTGGCGGTTACTGGGATTCGGGTTTCGTGCAGCCGATCGACTTCTTTGGTGACGGTACGCGCATCCCGCTCCTGATCCTGTCGCCCTATTCGACCGGCGGCAACGTCAACCACTCCTACAGCGACCACGTTTCGCTGTTAAAGTTCATCGAGCGCAACTGGCACCTCGATCCTCTCACGGATCGCAGCCGGGACAATCTTCCCAATCCGAAGGCCAAGAAGGACAATCCCTACGTGCCGACCAACATGCCGGCTCTCGATGACCTGTTCGACGCCTTTGATTTTGATCACCCGGTTAATCAACCCTTCACTGAGTAACGGCGTCGTGTAACTGAACGTCCTGTGGTGACGCCGATCCTGCCTCAAGTCTCGATCGGCGCCGCCATTTTACGCCGAGCATGCGCCTCTCGGGATTCCTCGATGTTCAATACAATACCGATCACCGCTCTCGCTCTTGGTACGGCGTTTTGGCTGGCCGCTTCGGCTCTTGCCGCGCCAGCACAGCAATTCTCGGCTGATCTCATTCGAACGGATGCACGGGGCGTGGATCCACGTCCGGCCGGCAAGCTCAACGTGCTGAACGAGAACGTGCGTATCGAGACTTCTGATGTCCCGGACGGTTTTTTCCTCGTCAATGCCGACGCCGCCTATTTCGTACGACCGGCTCAAAGGATATTCATGAACGCAAAGGAGTCGAGCTTGCTCACTCAGCTGCTCGTGGCTGTCGATCCCAACGATCCTTGCAGGCAATGGCAGGCGGCGGCCAGGATTGCCGGCGCGAACCAGAGCACGCAATGGCGCTGCGAGCGCAGCGGCGGCAACATGGATCTACAGCGCACCATCAAATACCAGGCGATTTCGCCTCACGGGCGGCGATATTTCGGCTGGATTGATCCACAACTACGTTTTCCGGTGAGACTGCAGAGTGAAGACGGGGCTGTCGTGGATCTCGTAAACATTCGAGAAGCGCTGCAGCCGGAAAGTCTGTTCGTGGTTCCGGCAGGCTACCGGAAGTTCGATCCGCAGCGACTTATCGATCGCCTCAAGCAGAGTGACGTGTGGGTCGAGCCAGCACATTAGCTCTGCGACACGCCGCAGGCGCGCTCAAGGTAGGTACTCGGCCCAGCCACGCGCTGACCCGCCAACGGATTGGCCGTTACTCAATTGTGTCCCAGTCTCAGTGGACACTCCTCCGACGGGTTTCAGCACCGTTTGGGGTCGTGGCCCCGGGGCCGCCGACTTTAGGAGCGGCGCAGATCGGAAGCTTTCTGGTTATACCAGTCATCGCGCCGAGCTAGACCGCGCGGCAGCCCGCGACCAAATGCCGGCCGCGCGGCGCAAGAGGTTTCATCGATCTGTCACTTAGCGGCCTTGTATCAATGTTTCCGCTCTCAGGTCCACGATGGCTCTGAAGGGTTTCGGATCGGGCTGGCCGGCAAAGGCACCATTGGCCGAGCTTTTTCCGCGACTTGCCGTTCAGATCTGATGCCCTCACTGACGTTATCCTAGCGCATACGGGACCGCTCGAGGGGCGAAATCTGGCTTACTTGGCGCCCGTGGGTGGAGCGTCTCGTCCGTCAGCATTAAAGGCGATCATGTCGGCGATTTCCGCACGATTGAGTGCAAGTTCGTCGCCCTCTTTGCGGTCGAATGGCGCGGCGACCACATCAATGTTTTAAGATGAAGCTACCGGAACATCGCAACCGGGACAAAAAGCGATCTTCGCAAGCGCCACTTAAACAGGAGATACGAGTATGACATGCTTGTGACGGGACTTGTAGATCAGGAAATAATCGTAGGTAAAATGCTTTGGATTCAGAGCTTCCCCTACCCGTAGCTCCGCACCCCGTTTGTCATAAAACCGAAATGCTCGCTTCCCTAGATTCGAAAAACGTGAGCGCGTTCGTTTCGAACCTGGCGTTGTGGCCTTAATCGAGGTAGGAGTGAAATCTAGGGAGTGCAAATGAATTTGAAGCATCGTTGCAGTTACTCGTTCCCCCCTGTGCGTCACCCGCGAGCGGTTTCGCGATGGGCCCCTGTGCTGAGCATGGCCGTGCTGGGAGCGGGGCTCCTCGCGACAGAGCCGGGGCGGGCAGCAACGCTCGCCGACGGCGCAGAACAATACAGGTCGCATCTCATCACGGACGTCGATCGCACGCTGGCGAGTGCACGGACGCTGGCCGCCAGCGCGGCCGCTGGCGATCTCCCAGGCGCCAAGCAGGCCTGGATCGAAGCGCGCGTCGGATGGGAGCGTTCCGAGGTCTTCACCACGGGATTTGTCCCCGAACTCGACCGGGATATCGATGCTTGGCCGAATGGAGTGATAGGCTTCCACGCCATCGAGGCGAAGCTGTTCGGTGCCAACCGGACGGACATCGAGAATGAAGCGAACGGACTGGTGCGCAATCTCTCGGAGTTGACCGCGAGGGTTCGTAACAGCCCGTTGACGCCTCAGGGGCTCCTCGACGGCATCGTACGGCTTGCTTACGAGGTCGGCGAAAGCAAAGTGGATGGGGGCGAGTCGCGGGTGAGCGGTACGTCCCTCAATGACATGCGCAACAATGTCGATGGAATAGAGCTCGCCTGGCGGACGATCTTTGCGCCGACGGCCGAGTCCCGCGACCGTCAGGCCGACGTGGGAATGCGGCGCAGCATCGAGGAATTGAAAGCCATGGTTGATGTCGGCGAATTGCGCCGTATCGACCGTGATCGCCTGCGCATCGCGACCGAAGAACTCGTGTTGAAGCTGCAAAATGCTGCGCCACTGCTGGACCTCAAAAAGCCCACGCTCGAAGCGGACGCCCGATAGGCCTCGAGGCGTCGGCAGCGGTAAACATCTGCGGTTTGACGGCCGTTTGTTGACAGCAGCCCTCCGGAAAGACGCGACTATGCGACGAGGAATGATTGCGGCCCTTATCTTCGTGTTCCTGGCCGCGCCACTGCGCATCGGGAATGCGTTTCCGTTGAGCGGTGACCAGACCGTGCTGCCGCCGGGCACCGAGCTGAACGAGGAGGCACTCGACAAGCCGCGCGAGCTGTTTCGGTCGGAAGCCCTCGGAGGCGCCAAGTCCTACATGATCAATCTCGGCGATCTGGCGTTCAACTCCAACCTGATCCTGGGTGGTGCCGCCCGCCACGCCGGCATGAGTTGCGGCACCTGCCATGTCAACGGCGCCGGCAACGGCAAGCTTTATATCCCCGGCATGTCCACCCGGCCCGGAAATTTCGATACCACCGGCCCGCTGTTTAATCCAAAAGCGCACAACAGGGCACGTGATCCGGTCCGGATCCCGAGCCTACGCGGCGCACGGTTCCTGGCACCATATGGCAACGACGGCAGGATTGCATCGCTGCGGGATTTCGTGCGCAACGTCATCGTCAACGAATTCGACGGTCCCGAGCCGTCCCCGGCCATCCTCGACGCCATCGTCATCTATCTCGAGGATATCGATTTCTTGCCCAACCTAAACGTCGCTGCCGGCGGGCGGCTCGGTGCGCGGGCGAACGACGCCCAGCGTCGCGGCGAAGCGCTATTCTTCAAGCCGTTCCCGCACAATCCGGAGATCAGCTGTGCGGTCTGCCATATTCCATCGAGCGGTTTCGTTGATCATCGGCAGCATAGCGTCGGGTCCGGAGGTCTGTTCAAGACCCCGACCCTGATGAACGCAAACTTCAATGCCCCCTATTTCCACGATGGGCGGTACGACACCTACGATCAGGTGGTCAGTCATTTCGATCGCACCTTCGACCTTGCCCTGTCGCCGCAGGATCGCGCCGATCTCGTGGCCTATCTCCAGGCAATCGGCGACGGCCTGATGCCCTACGAACGGGACGGCGTCACGGCGCAGCTTAAGGAAATCAACGATTTCGCTAGTGTCCTTGACGCCGCGATCCCGGCCCATGACAACGACGTCGTCGCGCTCGCCGTGCATACCATCACCGGCGAGCTCCGGGAGCTCGTTGAGCAATTTCCCGGCGTAAAGGACACCACGGTGGAGGGCGGCATCGCGGAGCGTCTCGCGGCGCGAGAGGCGTTGAAGAATCTGGTGCTGATGGTACGCCAGATCGGGGTTGACGCTGCGGCGGGACGTTACGATGAAGCCGCCGCCGAATATCAGAACTATCGCAGGCTCACGTTTGCGGCGGTGCCGATCGTCGTCAAGAAAGCCCAACCGTGGTCGCTGTTCAATCCGGCCGTGCACAAGGCGCATTTCGACGAGCTGCGCAAGTTGCTTCAGTCAGCGCAGAAGCTCCCCTAGTACTGACACTGCGGACTCTCTAGGTTGGGCAAAAGTCGACCGCCTGGAGCGGCTTGTCCGAAGCCGGTTCGACCGGCTGGCCGGCAAACGTCACGAAGGCAGCGCTCATTTTGGATGGACGGCGCAACACGCACAACCCCATCGCTTCGGGCTGCTGGCGGCCGCCCCCACCTTGCGGCGCGAAGTTGTGCCCATCGAAAATGCCCAACCCCTGAGGCATCGGTGGTTAGTGTGCCACAATCTACGTCGATGTGCCGCGCCGTACCGATCGTAATGTTCCGTTCATCCGCTCGCAGGTTCGTCTGGATAGCCTCTAAAGGTCGGGCCCGAGTTAAAGGTATGGCGGTCTTTCGCAAGTTTAGGTTGACCGCGCAGGTTGTTTTACGAATGGAAGATGGACAGCCATATCGGCAAATTGCCGAGAGGCCGGCAACAAGCTTTACCAGATCGAATTAGCGGTCGGCATCGATTCTGCAAATTGCTCACTACCCTGCGGCGCTGTGACTCAGCAATGTGCTATTGAGCGCGTCGGAGTCGTCGTGATTCAAGCTCGGGATGCCGCCCGGAGGAATCGATTCGCTCAACGCCGACAGCCTGAAGGGACTTGCGCTGTCCCTGCTGGCGAAGATCGACGATCTCGTCGAGCAGAACAAGGCGGTCCACGAGCAGAACAAGACGCTGCTTGCGAGGATCGACGAGCTGCTGGCGCGCGTTGCCGAACTCGAGGGACGAGCCGGCAAGCCGCCGAAGACGCCGACGAACTCGTCGCTGCCGCCATCGAGCGGACAGAAGGCCAACGTCGCGAACGCGACCACGAAGAAAGGCCG
>JASHYD010001289.1 GCA_030043175.1 Xanthobacteraceae bacterium
CACGTCGGCGAGCCCCGGTATGTCCGGAATGGCGGGACGGGTGCCGGTCACAAGAACGACCGCATGCCTCACACTGAGCGAGTGCTCATGGCCATCGGCGTGCGCCAGCGCGACCTGCCGTTCCCCCGATAGCCGCCCGTGAGCATGGATTACCTCGATGCCGGCCTGCTTCAGTCCGGCCACGGCCACATCATCGGAGAGATGGTCGACGATTTCGTCCCGCTTAGCTAAAACCGCAGCGATATCCGGCTGATCGCGTTTGATTATCTCGCGCACACCCGGAACGGCCTTCGCTAGGGCGAGCACCTCAATCGGACGAAGTAGCGTTTCGTCGGGTTGCATGCCCAGTAGTGGCATTCGCCGCCAATGAGGCGATCCTCGACCAACGCCACCTTGAGCCCTTCGGCCGCAAGGTAGCCCGCGGCGTTCCCACCCCCCTGACCGCCCCCGATGATGGCAACGTCGAATTCTGTCGTCTCAGCCATGAATACCTGCCGTCCTCGAAACTTCGCCTCGCACTTCGGCAGCGGTACGGATTCTCACGTTGGCGCGGACTGTACAGTGCACAGGGCATCCGTCGGCAACTTCCCTCAGGTCACGTCTGTGCTAAAAATTCGCTCAAAACCGCGTCCGGCGACGACTCACGACCACTGCGCCACGCGGACGACTCACGACCGCTCTGCCACGCGCGCTAGTCACGACCGTTGTGCCGCGCCCACGACGCATGATGGTTGTGGTCCGCGTCCCACCCGAACGACTCACGACCGCGGTGCCACGCGGACCACTCACGACCGCGGTGCCACGGGCAATGGCATTTGCGTCAGGAGCGTCAATAGTCATGATTCCC
Source organism: Xanthobacteraceae bacterium (assembly GCA_030043175.1). The sequence continues at coordinate 848 of JASHYD010001289.1, forward strand.
AAAAACGCGGTGAAGCCGAGAGCGGCGAGTACAGACAAACGCATTGTTGTCTCCTTGATTGGGTTCACAGGATAAAGCCGCGCTCGAAGACCTTATTTGCAATCGGTGCGGCGACTTCGTCGGGCATGCTTTCCGCAGCTAGAGCGAGCTTTTCCCAAGCATTTCTGGAGCTTTCATCGCACGCGTTCCAGAATGTTCTTAGCCGGACATGTTCAGTAAATTCGCCAAGTCCAATGGCGTTCCCTTTGGCAACACATTTCCGGAGTTAACAAGTAATTGCCGTTGATGTTTGAAGCCGCAAAGATATCAATCCCGGCATCTAGAACCGGTTCTGCAATTCTGATTTGCCGCCTTAGAGCGATTTCATCTCGCGCTGAATCGGACGTTTTGGGGATTACCGCTGAGTAAAATTCGGACTCGTGTTGTTCGGGGCGAAAATCAAGCCGACACGATCTGCGGCGTTCGCGCGAGTGCGATGTGGCACCGAGGCTGCCGAGCATAAAGTTTGCGAAAGGCTCGAAGGCCTCGGCCTACAAAATTACCTCAGTCTTCCCATCGGGCAAAGGGGGCACGAATGTCTCTTCCTGGCCCGAAGCCGGAGTGGCGCCCCTTCGTCTCGGCACATCCGCAGTTGACGTAACTTCGGACGTGCCAGTCATGGAGTCTCATTGGCCGCCCATGACCCAAAGCAGTCGTTTTGCCGTCGGCGCGGCAGACCCAACGCGTTATCAGCAGCAAACGTCGACAATCTCCCGAAAGAATTCTCTGCTATGCTTCACATGGTGTCGCAATTTCTGGCGGAGCTATGGGCAGTACCGTGCGGGACCCAAGCAGTAAGTCACCTGCGGAGATGCCGTGCCTAGATGATCTGCGCGGGAGGATTATCGGTCGACGCCTTGCGTCTCGCTCTCGCCATCTTGGTACGCCCGCGGGCGACCGAAATCGGCGACGTGCTCCAGGTGCTGGCGGCGAACCGAGGCAGAACCTGATTGGAGGACGAATCTGGCCTGATCCTTATTTTCGTCCGTCAGCGCGGTGGGAAAGGCTGAGCACGCTGGATCATGGCAAGCGCCTCGTGGCGCCCTCGCCTTCAGCGTTGTCAGGGAGAAGCCAATGAGCCGTTATCTTTTCGGTTACGTATGGCGCGCAGCTGTGATCTGCGTGCTGGTCGCCGGCGGTGCTGCTGCGCAGCAGCCGACTGTGGTGCGTTATGGTGATCTGAAGGGGACGCTAGCCGTTCTGCCGCATGATCTCGCCAAGGGACTCGGTCTCTTCAACAAGATTGAGAAGGAAAGGGGCGTCAGATTCGAGTTCACGCCGTTCACGGCCGGTCCGGATCAAACTCGCTCGCTTTCGGCTGGCCAGCTGGACATGGCGTCGTCAATGTATCTTGAGATCGCGGTGCCGATGGCATTGGGCGAGCCGCTGAGCAATGTTTTGGTGTTTGACAATGCCGGCACAAGCTCCATCCTAGTTGCGACCAAATACAAGGCGGCGACGCTCCCCGAACTTCGGCAGGAACTCGGGCGTCCGATCCGCGTGGGGGTTACGGCGCTCGGCGCGGGCACGGAACTGCTGGCTCGCTCTTTCCTCGATAACGCCGGCGTGTCGCGGAACGACTACCAGATCATTCCAACTGGAGGGGTGAGCGCTTACTTTCCGTCGCTCGCCCAGGGTCGCGTCGATGTTGTGCAGGCGGGTGAGCCGGCAGCGCAGAAGCTGGCCGACAAGAAGATCGGCCGCTTCATCGTCGATGGCTGGAACCGGTCAGCGATCTACAAGCTGTTTGGCAGCGACTTCCAGGTCAACGGCGTGCACGTGCGGAATGAGTTCATTCAGAAGCACCCTGATATCGTTCAAGCGGTGGTCGACGCGCAGTTGGAAGCAATGAAGTTCCTGCGTGACAATGCTAACAATCCTGATGCCGTGATCAAGCTGCTGCCGAAGGATCTTCAGGAACAGCTGAAGGACGTTGATGCGCCAAAAGTCATCCAGCGCCTGGCCTCGGCACTTTCCGAAGACGGCTGCCCAACGGTGACTGCAGCCAGAGCAGTTCAGAAGAGCCTTGAAGGAGCCGATCTGTTGAAGCCCGCGACCATTGACTGGTCCAATTATTTGAACACAAACTACATCAAATCCGGATGCTAGCGCAAATGCCGGCTACAACTCCAAGCTTTTATGCAGGTCTGTCAAAAGCAGCGAATGCTCGCCTGCTCTCTGTCTGCCTCGTCGCGGTGCCGCTTGCGGTCTGGGCCATCAATACCTCGGTCGGCATCTGGCAACCCTCGACCTTCAGCTCGCCGCGTGAGCTCGGGAGTCTTCTGTTTGAGTGGTTCTCCGGCGGCTCGATCTACCCGCATATGCTGCAGACGATATTCGAGGTTGTTGTCGGACTCGTTTTTGGGACCGTGCTAGGGGTCACATTCGCATTGTCGCTGTCGGCATTGCCAACGCTCTACGAAATCTTCAATCCTTTCATCATTGCGGGAAACGCCATTCCACGCGTCATTCTGGCGCCAATCTTCGTGCTCTGGCTTGGCTTCGGAGCGACCTCCAAAATAGCCGTCGTCACCGCCATGATTTTCTTTCCGTTTTTTTTTAATATTTTCCATGGGCTAAAGTCGGTGAATGCCGATCTGGTCAACCGCGCCCGGACGCTCGGCGCCAAAAGGCTCGATCTGGTCACGAACATCTATCTGCCGTCAGTTGCGGTGTGGGCGTTGGCTAGCCTGCGCGCGAGTGTTGGTTTTGCCTTTCTTGCGGCGGTGGTCGCGGAGTACACCGGAGCTTCGGGTGGAGTCGGCTACCTGATCGGCTTTGCCGCTCAGGTGGGATCGGTGACTCAGATCTTCGCCGGCATCTGCGTGATCATGTTGATGGTTCTCCCATTCAACTTCTTGGTCTCGTTCATGGAAGGCCGCCTCGAAAGATGGCGGCCAGCGTCTTCTGGTCGAACATGAGCGAAGTCGCCGTATCCCGTTCCAGTTTGCGGCTGCGCAACCGTTCGCTCGTCATTTGGGCGGCTCGGCTTCTTGTCGTGGTTCTTATCGTTGGGTTCTGGCAGATCAGTGTCGACAATCGCTGGTTGCCGCGAATCTCGTTCGGCACGCCGCGCACTATCCTCGATCAGCTGATCGTTTGGCTGCAGACGCCGCAAATCGTCTATCATGTGTTCCTGACCTTGCTCGAAGCGTCACTCGGTTTCCTTGTCGGCGCCGGTCTTGCTGTGCTGATAGTAGCCGGCTTCATTTTTTCATCGACTTTCGAGCGCGCCACGATGCCACTACTGTCGATGCTGAATGCAATTCCACGAATGGCGCTAGGGCCGCTCTATATCGTGTGGTTTGGATTTGATCTGGCACCGAAGATCATCCTGGTCGCAACCGTGGTATTCTTCATTGTTGTGTTCAATCTTCAGAACGGGCTGCACACGGTCAGTCGCAGTCTGCTTTCCAACCTTCGCGTGCTTGGGGCGGGACGCGTGGAGATGACGCGTTACTTCTACATTCCAGCGCTGTTCGGCTGGTTCGTGGCCGGCATCAGGACCAGTATTGGCTTTGCGTTCGCCGCCGCTATCGTCGGTGAATATATCGGATCGACGGCGGGGCTCGGCTATCTCATTTCATTCGGCCTTGCGCGGTACCGGCCTGAGGAGACCTATGCCGGCATCATCCTAGTGCTCGTTCTAGTGATCCTGATCGACTACGGTCTGAGTTTGCTTGAGAGACGCTTGGGGCACTGGGCGCTCGGTCGTGAAGCGCTGGATTGACGAGCGCCACATGTAAAGGCATCGAGGCGGGCCATGAATAAGTTCACTACCCGGGAAGGCATCGAACTCTTTTATGAGGACGAGTTTTTCGGGAAGCCGTGGATGCGGGACGAAGCCGAGGTCATTCTTCTGATTCACGGCACCGGAGAGCACAGCAAGGCTTGGTACGCTTGGGTTCCTGAGCTCGGTAGCGACTACCGTGTGATCCGGCCTGATCTACCCGGATATGGAGGCTCGCGCATGATGCGCGACCCCGACTCCTACTCTTGGAAGACCTCGCGACTGGCTGCCGATTTGAGGCAGCTTGTCGATGCGTTGGCGATCAAACGGCTACACATCGTCGGTGCCAAATATGGTGGGAGTGTCGCGGTGGAGTTTGCTGCGAGCAATCTGGACGTCACAGCGAGCCTAGCTGTCGTGGGCGGGCCGGTGCAGGTCGCAGGGCAGTCCACCAACGTAGACGTTGCTGACTTTCCCAAGCAGATTGAACGCGATATCCGGAAGTGGGCCGATGACAGCATGGACAAGCGGCTCGGAAGGCATGTGCCACCGGCTCAACGGCAGTGGTGGGTGGACATGATGGCGTCGTCCAACCCCGTGGCTGCCCGCGCATGCGCTACCGAGACGGGATATCTCGACTTGCTCGCGTTGCTGCGGCAGGTCAAGGTGCCGATCTTGTTTATCACAACAAATGGAAATCAGTTGGTCCCGCTCGAACACTACGAGCGATGGCAGAAGGAAATTGGCGCTGAACTCCTTGTGATCGACGGTGACGACTATCATCCCGCGGCCATGCATGCGCAAGAGTCTATTGCTGCAGTCAAGAACCACGTCGGAAGAGTCGGATGGGCGCGCGAATGAATATTCTTTCTGAGTCTGGCCTCGTCCGAACGACGGCGGGGGCTTCGAGGCCGGCGCTAGCGATCCGCATCAAGGCAAAAAATCTTGAGATTTCTTTTGAAACGGAGGACGGTAGATTCGTCGCCGTTCGCGACGTCGCGTTCGACATTCCGCCCGGAGAGTTCGCGGCCATCGTCGGGCCGTCCGGTTGCGGAAAATCAACCGTCCTGAATGCGATTTCCGGATTGATCACGCCGTCAGCTGGTTTCGTCTATCTGAACGACCAGCGGGTCGAGAGCATCCGTTCGGAAGTCGGATATTTGTTCCAGAAGGACGCCCTCCTTCCCTGGCAGACCGTGCTCCAAAATGTGATGCTGCCGCTGATCTTTCGAAAGGTCCCACGCCGCGAGACGATGGAACGGGCGCACTACTGGCTGCGGCGCGTCAACCTTGCCGGCCAGGAACACAAATTCCCGCACCAACTGTCCGGCGGGATGAAGAAGCGTGTCGCGCTCGCAACTGTGTTCATTTATTCGCCTCCGGTCCTGCTGATGGACGAACCGTTTTCCGCTCTCGATGTGCAGACAAGGCAGTTGATGGAAAATGAGCTGCTCGATCTCTGGGACGAGTACAAACCGACTGTCCTGTTTGTGACGCACGATCTGGAGGAGGCGGTAGGCCTGGCCGATCGAGTTCTTGTCTTCACTGCCGGGCCGGGACGGGTAAAGCAATCTTACCAGATTTTGCTGAGCAGACCCCGCTCATTGACGGAGGTTCGCTTTACGCCGGAGTTCCGCGACCTTCATGAACGCATCTGGCTGGACCTGCGTGAAGAGGTGCTTACCACCTATGAGAAACAAATGGGGCGGACAAGCAATCGCAGATCGAGCTGACGGTTGCAAGGGCCGCATGTTCCAGGGAGAAGGTGGCCGCTCATTCCCAAACAGCATCGCGCAGGATTGCTGGGCGCCGATCCGGACTTCCGGGACGACAATGGCTCGTGCCGCTCGATTGGCTCACTTGGGCATCAAAATCCGTCGATCGCGACGCGGTTTGCCGCTTGCTCCGTCGTCAGGAGCGCACTCCGTGCGGCGACGATGACTCCCGGGTTGCGAGCAGCCGCGTAAATCGCTCACCATGTCTGTTCTTGGCCCGCCTCTGCCGACTTGCGCGGTGCACCAAACTCGTCGGCTATCCGAGGTACTGCAGACGTGCCGGTGGAACTGCCCCTAGCCGTTGTTGACCCAATTCCGACATAAGCCCGGCGGCCAAGGTGAGAAATATTCAGCAGCGTGGAGGAACTGTGTGGCCGAGATTTATATCAGAACGGCTTTCGGAAACTCGTCTGCCAGGTGATCCAAGAAGGCGCGGACCGATGGCAGAAGGCCCTGCCTGTAGGGAGTGAGAGCCGTGATGGTGGAGTCGTCAGCAAGCCAGGTGGGTAACACCCGCCGCATTGCTCCCGATCGAACTTCTTCGCGACACACGTAGCCGGGCAGGGCGACAACGCCGAGGCCAGTGATCGCCGCCTGTTTCAGGCTGATCATGTCGTCACTCAAG
>JASHYD010001290.1 GCA_030043175.1 Xanthobacteraceae bacterium
TGGACGGCGAATGGAAGAGCAGGCCTTCGCGGAGGGACGGGGTCCCGATCCGGCAACCAGCGACAATACAAGTGGTGGTTTTCTGCTCGAAGCTGATCCTTTGAATCGATAGCGCGCCACGTCGGAACTGCTCTTCTCGGCCACCGACACTGGCTGGAGGCCGGCGTTCGTTTCGCCTCCGCGCGGCTGAATTCGGCCACCTTCGCGTTCGGGTTTACGACGCGGTGATCGTTGCGGGTTCCCGACCGCGCGGCGGCTAACAAGGGGCGCCCGAGCCCTCGACCGTGAATGCGACTTCGAGCGCGTCGCCGTTACACTCACTTCTCCGTCCGCTTGAAATATCTCAAGTCGGGCGGGGGCTGGTCCTTGCGGGCCGGCATCAGGAAACCGTCGCCGCTGATGAAATAATGCCGCAATGCCCTAGATGCCTACCAACCTGCCGGCACCGCGGGGCGTCGCTGTCGGGACCCAATATGCTCACCGTGAGATTTTCTTACCGATGTGCCGAAAAAGTCTGCGGCATGCCGCTCGCTGAACCACGTCATCGATTTGGAGTGGATGCGAGAAGCCTACATACGAACCCGCACGGATGGGGCAACGAGCTGTCCCTGTCGGAAACTCAAACTCGAACATATTGATGGTGTAGCCCGCCCAAGATCAGCGACGAACGCACGCGCCCTGTTCAGCACACATCACGCCGAACCGGCGCGTCCTTCTGCACTGATAAGTGCCTTCTGACCTCGTTGTAGTATTTTTGGCACAATGCGAGAACGTGGCGAATGGCGCTCGCCAACGATGACGACGGGATCAATACATTCCCGTCGAATCGAGCCGATCAGCCTCTGCATATCCGTTCTGCCAAGGCGACCGCGCCGAGACCGGTCGGTCGCGAATACCCATAGCCCGGATGCGCCGGATGAAGACAGCGCCATACGCGCCGTCGCAGTCGCGGATCAAGTAGCGTGGAGGCTAGTCTCAGCCGCAGGCCTCGGCTAGCTGACGGGCAAGCCATTCCGCATTGGGATGGGCTGTCACACCCAGCCAGACAACGAGTACGACGAAAGAGCTATTGCGGTAAAAGTCGGTGGCAAGACGATCGGATATGTCAATCGCCTCCAAACGAGTGCCTTTCATGAATGGCTGCCCGAGGGGCGCTTCACAGCCACACTCGAGAGAGTGAACGGAGCCCCCAATCGTCCTGTTCGTGCGCGTGAAGGGTCAGTGTGAGAACCCGAGTTCACCGTTAGCTGGAGCAACGACCGACGCATCCTGCGGAAAGCGCCCCGGGCCACGGGGTGGAGTTCGAGGTCTCGCCCCCAAGCGGCGAAACTTATGGCCTATTGCCGCCGCGACGAGCCCCGGTTCCTCCTCCAGAACGACTCAAGCCGCTGCCCAAGAAATACAAGGAACTCATCGGTGACCATCCCGATCATCCAGGGGAAGGCCGGGGGAGGGGAGTAGCTAAGCGCAGCCCCCGCCTCAGCCTAATCAGGAACACAGAAAGTCGCTCAGCCGCTTGCGCACTGCACTTTCATTTCGTAGCTCGCATTCCCAGACCGCCAGTGTGTCCCACCCAAGCTCTGACAATGCGTCAAGCGCGGCGCGGGGTGTAATTACGGCGGGCCCTCGATCCAGCGTTTGGTGATTTGATTTATCGGACATGTGTGAGGTACCTCACATGCCCTCCAAACTTGTATGCAGTAGTTCTGTCGGCGAGCCAGATGGTCTGTCCGACTGCCTGTTCTCAACTCTCGCACGGTCGAAATATTATGACGGTGCTTATGGAGGGGATTTAAAATGATCAATCGAAGCAAGATGTTTCTGCCAGTTGCGGTACTAATGTCAGCAGGCGCAGCGCATGCTGCTGAAACGAGTTCGAACGCGGCAATCTCTCTACCGCCCAATTTCCGGATCGATGAAATCAGGCCTGTACCCGGACCGTCCCCCGCGCCACTGCCCCCACTCGGGGTGCTTTCGAATTTCACCGGAGATTTCGCGGGCACCGGATTCAACGCGATCTTCCGTCCCAATAGCGCGTCGCCGACCACCACAAACTTCCCCATCCCCGTCACACCCCCACCTCCGACGCCTCCAAGCGAGAACGTCTTGGAGCTTAACTTGACGAAGGAAACCCTGTCCTTCTCCAACCAACTCGGGAACGTACCTAATCGCGGTCTGGAAGCTCAGAATGACATCTTCCTTAATGGCGTGCCCTATGTGCAGGCCATCAGCGACGTCGCCAATCCCGCGACTGGCAGAGGTGATGCCACGCCCACCGCTATTCATTTCGAGCCGGGCCTGTGGATGAACATTCCGGCCACGACCACAACTCCGGCTCTAGCCAACTCGCTGGTCCGCATGGCATCCATTCCTCACGGGACGACAATCAACGCTCAGGCTCTGGCGCCTACGACCGTCATCAACGGGCCGCCGAACATACCCACGGTGAGCATCACGCCCTTTATTATTGGAAGCAGTCCCCATACTTTTATCACTTTCGCCAGCCAAACCGCTGCCAATAAAGATACGCCCCGAATTCCTCAAGACCTGACCAAATTCATTGCGGCCGGGACGATCACACAGGCCATATTGAACGATCCGAATACCGTGCTGCGTGACGCCATCGCCGCTCAGACCATTACGAAGACGATCGTCTTCACCGTTTCCACCGCGCCCCCCTTGCCGGAATTTGGCGGCGGAACGGCCAATATCGCCTTCTTGCAGGGCAATCCTCCGGTGACAACGCCCAACGCTAACGCGGTCCAGATGACGGCCACGTTCTGGATCGAGACTGTTGAGCATAAAATCGTGATTCCCGTCTACAAGCCGGGGCAGCCGCCCTTGAGGATCGCCGCGCAGACCGCAAAGCCGGGGCAAATCGCGCCGGTCTTTCGGGTAGAGCCGCCGCGCGAGATTACTGAGCCGATCACCATCACCGTGACCTCGACCCAGATCCAGTACTCGCAGATCGTCTTTCTCAATTTTGCCGGTCTTACATGGCCGCACGTCTCGGTGGCCACCCTGACCCCGACGACCGAACAGACCGTCCCAATCTCGGCCTGGCCCTGAGCAGTCGCCCGGCCCAACTTTGGTTCCGCCGCCGGTCAAAGCGCCCGCGCTGACCTAAAGTCGTTGTTACTGTTAATGCACCGACTGGCCGAGATTTTAAGCCGCCCGCGTTCGGGCGGCTCTTTTTGCTCCCGCATCCCTTTCAGGGGAATTCCATGTTCAGCGGTGCTCCGGGTTGCTCCCCCTCCCCCTAAACGCCGTCGGGGCCGTCTACCAAGCTCGCGGCGCATGCGATTGTGCGAAACGGCTATGGGTGGGCGTCCTCGCCCTCCCGCTACTCGACACAGCAAGGCGCCAAGAAAGCCCGCCGGACGTAGTCCCCCAATCGCGGCCCGCGGACAGAGGAGCTAATCTCGACCGAGCCGAACGGCGCCCCCGGCTTTTGTTGGGAAGAATTGGACGCTGCCGTGCGCCCCGGGCGTAATCTCTTGCCGTCTCGACCAGCTCCTCGTACAGTGGTCAATGCTGGGACGCGCTCCGGGCTGATGTCGCCGCAATCGCCCGCGCAACACGGGAAACTGGCCTTCTCTGGATGCGGCTTCGCTGCAACGACCTCGGCGGTACGGCCGGGACTCGCGACCAGAACGCGATCCTGTGCGCCGGTGAACAGCACCTCGCGCTGGCATGACGACGATCTCAAGCATCCCTCGCTTGCAATTTCGATCCCCGAGGCGGCGACCGATGCGATGCGTACTCATCGCCCATTCGACGCTCATCACGCCCGCCGAGCTGATGCTGCTGGCGCGCACCGATACAGCGGTGGCCTACAACCCTGTCGCCTCGACCTGGAAAGGCAATGCAGTGGCTCCCGGCGAATGATGGCCGAACTCGGTGTCCGTTTCGCGCTCGGAACCGACAGCACATCCAGCGACGCATTCCGCATGGTCGAAGCAGCGGAGAGCAGGCAGCGCATCGCGTTCGGGATCGGCGTCGGTGACTTTTGTGTGGTGGTGGCTGGCTCGAACATGCGACGCAGGCCGTCGCCGATGCAGTTGGCCTCAAGGGAAATGACAGGGAAGATTGCGGTGGGTCAGGCGGCCGACCTGCTGCTCATCGACATCACCGGACCAGAGTTCGCGCCCTCGTGGGGCCTCGACTGGGAGCTGGTCCGATTCAACAATCGCGACCAGATCACAGCCGTCTTGGTGGCAGGCAAATTGCGGCTGTGGCCGCGGCTGGCCGACTGACTGGGATACCGAATCACTTATTCGCGAGGTAAGAGCGGTGGCGGCAGACGCAGTCGCCACGGCTCCGATCAAGCGGACTCACCCTATTTCACACGAGCATCGCGCCAAGCATTTCCATCTGCCCGGCAAGCGGTCATGACCGATCTTGCGATGATTGCGCTCGCGGTGACGATCGCCGCATTGAGGGCGATCGGGGTTGGCTTCGCGCTCATTGTCGCTCCTCTTGCGGCTGTCATCCGGCCAGACCTATTACCGGGAGCGATTCTGATCCTGATGTTGCCGCTCAATACCTTCGTGGCGTGGCGCGAACGTAGCCATTTCGATCTGCGCAGCGCGAGCTGGATCACGACCGGCCGCTTTGCTGGCACATTCGTCGGGTTTTGGATTCTCACAGCCGTGACGGCGCCTATGCTGAATTTGGTCGTAGGTGCCACCACCGTTCTGGCGGCGGTGGCGGCAAAACTCGCGCCCAAATTCACGCCAAGTCCGACGGCCTATCTGGGCGCTGGCCTTATCACCGGCGTGACCGGGACCGCAACCGGAATCGGCGGCCCGCCGCTCGCGCTGGTCTATCAGCATCATCCGCCGCCGACACTGCGCGCGACCATGGCCCTGGGTTTCCTACTTGGCGAGATATTCTCGCTCGCGGTCCTCGCAATGAAGGGAAGGCTCGGGCTTGCCGAGTGCACCACCGCTGTGGCGCTTGTGGTTCCGCTGGTGCTGGGGCTAGCGGGCAGCGGCTGGGCGCACCGCTGGCTGAGCGTAGAACGATTGCGCAATGCGCTTCTTATCTTCGCTGTGGTTTCAGGCGTCGTGCTAATGATCCAGTCCACAGCCCACTTCGGCCCTCACTTGGGCGTTGGCTTAATCGAAGGCGGCGGGGCAATAAGCCGGCACTCGACTGTCGGAACCGTGCTAATCTCGCGCTGCAACATCTTGGCCGGAGCAATCCGATAGCCCTATGGCTACCAAAACCGACGCTCGCAATGCTCTTGGTCCCCAGCGCGAGTGGCCAATTGGGGCGGGCTCGGCCGGAATTCTACT
>JASHYD010001291.1 GCA_030043175.1 Xanthobacteraceae bacterium
GGCAGAACTCACCGGCAAGCCCGCGGACCAGATCGTGGCGGCAAAGCGCGCTGCAGAGTGAATTCAGCACGAGCAGTCACCGGCGGGCGGGGACTGCGGTGGACCGCAGCATTGTCCATGCGGCGTCTGCTTGATCTGAAGCTCGCCCCTGGTTCGAGTGACCGCGGCTTTTTGCTGCGAGGCCTTGTGAATCCGGGCATCATCCGGCCTGGCGGATATTACCCGTCGCCACTCAAGCGCGGCTGCATGCATCGATGCCGCGCCGCGTGTCCATGTTTCGAGCCTTATTGACGGGTCGTGGCGACCAAGCGACACAACAGTGCCCAAACAGCTGCCGCCGCGGCGCAAGCGCGTCAGCCAGGACACTGCCAACGGACCGCTCAACATGACGCGCCCGTGGCGCAAGGCGCCGAACCCGGGCTGGAGATCAACTGAGATTTTTTCGGCAAGAATGTTTTCCCCATTCCGGGCGCCGAACCGCCTGATCTTCAGGAATGCCCGGAATGCGAGCCAACAGAGTTTTAGCCTTCCGCAGGCTCTTGGCGTCGACACGTACCCCGAGCGACAGCTGATTATGTCAGTGCGTGCATGTCGGCTTACCTGTCGACGCCAGTTGGCCGTTAAGTGGACTGCATCGATTTATTATCGTATCCGAATATTGACGGACTTTATGATCCGAGCCCACTGCTCGATTTCGGCTTCGAGCAAGGCGGTTACTTCGGCCGGCGGAAATAGCCTCGGCTCGACTCCGGCGGCACGGAGCTTGTTTGCAATATCTTCGTTGTGCAGTGCCCTCGCGATCTCTCCGTTCAATTGTTGAATGATCTCTGCGGATACGCCTTTCGGAGCAAAGACGGCGTAGGCCGTGGACGCATCGAGGGTGCCAAAGCCGAGTTCCTCGATTGTTGGAACCTCCGGCAGATCTCGCGAGCGCGCGGTTCCGGCAACCGCCAGGACGCGCAACTGGCCGTCCCTGATCTGCTGCAGGCGTGTGGGAATAGGAGCCACCCAAAAGTGTATCCGGCCGGTCAGCAGATCGGTCGTGCCCTGCGCGCCGTTCCGATAAGGCACGTGAAGGGTCTCGATACCCAACAGTCGCGACAGCAACACGCCACTCAAGTGGCCAGGCGAGCCATTGCCGGTCGAGCCGTAAAGCAGTTGTTTCGGCCTGCTTCGGGCAAGAGCGACGAAATCACCAAGCGATCTAACCGGAAGAGAGTTGGTTACAATCACCGCCGCACCCGTAAAGCCAAATCCACCGACGGGCGTGAGGTCGCGAACTGGATGAAATTTCAGATCCGGAAACAGTGTGACGTTGGCGGGTAAAGAAGTTGTTGGGTCGGCGACAACGAGGGTATACCCGTCAGGCGCGGACTTCGCGACCTGGTCGAGGCCGATGTTTCCGCCGGCGCCGGGTCGATTGTCGATGATGATGTTTCGGCCTAGTGACCGGGAAATCTCGTTGAACAATATCCGAGTCACGATGTCCGTCGTACCGGCAGCGGCAAACGGAACGACAACCCGTATTTCCCGGTCAGGATAATCTGCTGCCCGTGGCGACGATGCGGTTGCAGCAGTCATCGCAGCAACAACCGCGAATGCAATCGCCAGCTTTCGCCCACTCGATTGGTCTGCGCAAGTGGACGTGGGGTGGGCCGGACTCATCTTCTGTAAGCGCACTCAAATTGGCCCGGGACGGTTGCGTCGTCCCGGTCACTTAAGCTTCAACAGCCGCGCGGCATTGCCGCCAATAACCTTCGCATATTGGGCCGAAGTCATGTCCATCTCGTCCATGAGCTCCAAGCCTTTGAGTTTCAACGGTACCATGGGTGGAGAGTCCGTACCAAACAGGAAGTGATCCTCACCCACCGACTTCAGGGCGCATTCGGCCGCCGGCGCCCAATAGCAGGCAGAGTCGAGATACAGCATCTTCAAGTAATGACGCGGTGGGTGACGGATCATCATCGGCTCGTATTTGCCGAGGAACACGGAAAAGTCGAGCAGTTCGTAGGCATAATCCATGCGGCCGATGACTTCACAAATACCCCCACCGAGATGGCTGCCAACAATTTTCACGGTGGGGAACTGCTCGAAAATTCCGCGTACGATCAGGCGGGCCAAGGCCAGGCAATTGTCGGCTGGGCGGCCGACGCTCGATGCAAGCCGATAATCTGCCATCGCCGGTGTGGTGGCATCTCCCGGATGAACAAACACCGGAATATCGAGATCAGTGACCAGCTGCCAGAACGGACGCGCGGCCTCCTCGTCCGGGTAATGCCCATGATGACTGGAATTGATGATGACGGCGCGGGCATCGTCCTGTTTCACGGCGCGTTCCAATTCTCTCAAGCCTTCATCACCGCCGCCAGGAACGCAGGTCGCCATGGCGATAAACTTATCGGGATGCCGATCGCGGCACCTCGCAAGATACCGGTTAGAGCTCTCGAGCGCGTCGTTCACTTCCTTCCCGCTCTTGCAAAAACGAATGTAGTGCACCGCATTGCTGATCACGGTCCGGTCCAATGCGGCGAGCCGATGAGCCTCGAGCGCATTTTCCAAAGACATCGGTACCGGATGCGGCCACCACGGCAGGCCAGTGTACTTGGGATCATTGATATGCACGTGCCAATCAATCCGCATGTGCTCCTCCGCAACGTGCTTTTTTTGAGCGACTGTAACGCCACCAAGTGGTGAGGATATGGCACAGGTGGCTGGAACGTCGAACGCCAGGAAGGTCGCTCACATGGGGACGCTTCGGCGCGCTCCTCGACCGACATCCGCTGCCATCAGCCAGCATCATCCACCGGTACACCACCTGGAACGAGGCTCCCGCGTCAAGAGCCCCTATGGGGGAAACTCGCTCGTAGGGGACTGTCGGGGTCGACGGGACTGTCGGGGCCGAGGATGGAAACATCCTCGCCTGTCCGGCAATTCGTCTTTTCGCCAGGACTTTGTGGTGAGGTGAAATCGTGAAATTGCAGTCGCCATGGAATGCGTGGCGCCGCATCTCAAATGTTAAGACCGCCAAGGCGCCCGGCCTCGCGGTGTCAACCCCTACCCGTGCCCGCCGACGAGGCTACTGAGTAGCCGCCACGCTTCGGACCCGCGGCATACACAACCCGGCATTGAGAATTGAGGGAACCGCCATAATCCGCGCGACACGCGAATGCAGCTCCTCTACGCAGCAGCTGCCCGGCCGCTCGCCCG
>JASHYD010000136.1 GCA_030043175.1 Xanthobacteraceae bacterium
CATGGCGCCCACATGGGCCGCGACCCGGGCGAAATCGACATCCTTGAGAATATTGGCGAGCACATAGACCGAAATGCCCACAATGGTTGCGCTGAGTGCAAATCCAACCCAACTCCATGAACTACGCCTGCGCGGCTTGCCAATGGTTTCATCAGCTGGAGCGGACAATCGTCCTCCTTGCAACTCGCGCGGACGGACAGGAATTCCGAATTGAAAGGAGGAACCGCATGCAATACGGCGCGTCGCCCCCGTGCGAGCATTCGAATCGAGGATCAATTTTGAATCGGGTAAGCGACACTAGTGCGACAAAGCCCATGGACCGTCATCGAGATGACGCATGAATCGGTGAAACTGGGATGTCAACGAAATACACTGCGGAAACAAAAAAGATTTGACTTGATGCGCATCCTGATCGCAACCGACGCGTGGCGGCCTCAGGTCAATGGCGTCGTCCATACACTGGAGGCGACCGCGCGGGCCGCCAAATCCCTCGGCGTCGAAATATCATTTCTTACCGCTGACGGGTTTCCGACCGTCGGGCTGCCCAGTTATCCTGGCATTCGCATTGCCCTGCCGCGTGCCCGCGAAATCGCACGGCGCATCTCGGCCCTTCGTCCGGACGCAGTCCATGTCGCAACGGAAGGCCCGATCGGCTATTTCGTCCGACGCTTTTGTCTTGCTGAACGGTTCCCGTTCACCACGAGCCTGCACACCCGCTTTGCCGATTACCTTGCGGCACGCTGGCCTATTCCGCCAAGTTGGACCTGGCGCTTGATGCGCTGGTTCCATAATGCCGGGCGCGGAACTATGGTGTCCACAGCCTCGCTTGCAGACGAATTGCGCAGCCATGGCTTCGATAACGTCCTGCACTGGCCCCGCGGCGTTGATGCGGCGCTGTTTCATCCGGGTCGCGCAGACGATCTCGGTCTGCGGCGCCCGATCTTTCTCACCGTCGGCCGGCTCGCGGTCGAAAAGAACCTCGACGCATTTCTGGCGCTCGACCTGCCCGGAACGAAGGTGGTAATCGGCGACGGCCCGGCGCGAGCGGCGCTCGGGGCGCGCTATCCTGACGCAGTCTTTCTTGGGACCAAACGCGGCGCGGAACTCGCCACCATCTATGCAAGTGCGGACGTCTTCGTGTTTCCAAGCCGCACCGATACGTTCGGCCTGGTGCTGCTGGAAGCGCTCGCAAGCGGGCTGCCCGTTGCTGGATTTCCGATGGCGACGACGCAGGATATCGTCGGCGCGGCGCCGGTCGCCGTTCTCGACGACAATTTGCGCGCCGCATGCCTCGGCGCGCTCGCGATTCGGCGTGACGTGTGCCGTCAACATGCGGAGACCATGACGTGGGAGGCGAGCGCGCGATCGTTCCTCAGCAATCTCGTGCTTGTCCGCGCTCCATCAACCGTCCCGCTCGCTCATCCCGCCCCGGTTTCCGAAAGGAGCTGGGAGGCACGGGGTTTGTGGAAGCGGACTCCGCCCTCCCCTACTCCCGACGAGGCATCGTAGGGTGGGACACTCACAAGCGGTGCGCACCAAACATTGCCGGCTTCAGGACGATTCTTGTGCTGGCTCGGCATGTGATGCTGCGATCCCTCATGGATTGGTCGAGGCGGGCCGCTCGGCCGCGATGCTCGCAGATTGCATCCACCGTCATCAAACTTACATTTCCCGTTGTGCTTAATCGCGATGAGTCGACAATTGGACGGAGGGGAGCCGATATTGACGTCGGGCCAAAAAATCGCGGCGAACCGCCGCCTCAAACAGGCTGTCCGCCGCAACCGCACGTTCTCCACCCAAGGGCTGTTGGAGCTTCTATTCACCCTGGCGTTCAAAGGTTTGGTCTATCCGCAGATATGGGAAGATCCCGAAGTCGATATGGAGGCGTTGGCGATCACGCCCGACTGCCATGTGGCGACCATCGCATCCGGTGGCTGCAATGTGCTGTCGTATCTCATCGCCGATCCGGCCCAGATCACGGCGGTCGATCTCATTCGCGCGCACGTGGCGCTCAACCGGTTGAAGCTCGCGGCCGTCCGTCATCTACCGACGTGGCAATCCTTCTACCGTTTTTTCGGTGAGGCCGACACCGACGCGAACGTCGCGGATTATTGGCGAGTCCTGGCGCCCGCTCTCGACGCCGAAACGCGGGCCTACTGGGAAGGGCGGAACCTTTGGGGCCGCCGCCGAGTCACGATGTTTTCGCGTAATGTCTATCGTTGCGGTCTGCTCGGGCATGCCATCGGGCTGGGCCATCTGCTTGCGCGCCTCCACGGCGTCGATCTGCGTGAGATGCTGCGTGCTCGCTCCATCGCCGAGCAGCGGGAGTTCTTCGAGACGTCGCTCGCGCCGTTGTTCGACAAGCCTCTGGTGCGGTGGGCGACGGGGCAGCAGATGTTGCTCTATGGCTTCGGGATTCCGCCGGCCCAATATGCCGCTCTGGGTGCCGGCGCCCCGCACATCGCAACGGTGCTGCGCGACCGCGTCGAGCGCCTGTCATGTGACTTCAGCCTCGACGACAATTATTTCGCCTGGCAGGCCTTTGGCCGTTCTTATCCAAACCACGCCGGCGGCCCGCTGCCGCCCTATCTCAAGCGGACGCACTTCGAAACCATACGAGCGCGTGCGGACCGCGTTGAAGTCCTTAACCGCTCATTTACCGAATACCTCAGGACGCAGCCGGACCGATCGCTCGACCGCTACGTGCTCCTCGACGCCCAGGACTGGATGTCGGACCAGCAGCTCAACGAACTTTGGCGGGAGATCACCCGCACCGCGCGGGACGGCGCGCGCGCGATCTTTCGTACAGCCGCCGAGCCGAGCCCATTGCCCGGCCGGGTCGATGACCTCGTGCTCGGACAATGGCACTACAAGGCCGAGCAGTCGCGCGACCTCGCGCGACGCGACCGCTCGGCCATCTATGGCGGCTTCCATCTCTATGTGCTTGCGAACAAGGGCAGGTGCCGATGAGAACGACGTTGCCTCCTTATCGGCCTGCCGGCGCTCCTCGTGCATGCGCGTCTTTCCGGCGACGCCGGATCGCCGGGACGAGCCCGGCCGAGGCGCTCAAACG
Source organism: Xanthobacteraceae bacterium (assembly GCA_030043175.1). Next base: position 3,074 of record JASHYD010000136.1, read on the forward strand.
GAATGCGCGCTAACATGACGTCGGCGAATGCGACGGATCTGATGGACCGGATCTACCGGTATCAGCGCCATGTCTACGATTTAACCCGCAAATACTTTTTGCTCGGCCGCGACCGCATGATCGCCGAGATCGACGCGCGCGACGGCGCGCGCGTTCTTGAGATTGGCTGCGGCACCGGGCGCAACCTCATTATGCTGGCACGGAAATACCCCGGCGCGAGCTGCTTTGGTATCGACGTTTCGACCGAGATGCTCAATTCGGCGATGCGCGCGATTTCGCGAGCAGGTCTTAAGGCGCGCGTCCACCTTGCCCATGCCGATGCAACGCAGTTCGAGCCCGGATTGGTGTTCGGGATAGACCAGTTCGACCGGATTTTCATCTCCTACAGCCTGTCCATGATCCCGCAATGGCAGAGGGTGGCCGGCACGGCGATCGCGCACCTTGCTCCCGAGGGAGAATTGCGGATCATCGATTTCGGCCGCCAGGAACGCCTGCCCGCTGCATTCCGGCGGCTGCTGTGGCGTTGGCTCACTGCCTTTCACGTCGAGCCGCGCGATGATCTTGAAGCAATGCTAAGGGCAAGTGCCGCCGCCTCAGGCACGACGATGACGTTCGCTCGCCCCTATCGCGGATACGCGCAATACGCGGTGCTGCGGCGCTAAAGGCCTCGCCAACAGCCGGCACGACTTTTTCAAGCTCATGGCGTGACTTCGCTGCAGTGCACGCATTTTGTTGGGCGTTTCGGCTCTCCTCCTTGAAGCCCCCTGGCGAGAGAGTATCATCGTCAAAACAGCAAAAATCGCAAACTGCGCCTGCGTCCCACCGCATCGGAGGTAACACGATGAAAACCAACCTCTACGTCACAGCCGCATTCGCCGCCATTGCCATCGCGGCCTTCGCCTCGCCTAACACAACATGCGCTGCCGACGGTGCCTCGCTCCTCGCCGGGAAGGTTGTATCTTCCACCGGCCAGCCATTGGCCGGGATTCCGGTCAAAGCCCATCGCGACAGCAGCGCCCTCACAGTGGCCGTCTATAGCGACGCCAATGGCGAATACTCGTTCCCGGCGTGGTCGGATCTCAGGCCCGGCTCCTATTCGGTCGCAATCGAGCTGCCGGATTTCGAGCATGTCGCCCAGCCGGTCGTCGTCTCGGCAGGCCAAGCCGCGAAGGCCGATTTCACGCTTAAATCGAAGCCGCTCGCTTATGAAGATGCGACCGCCGCCGAGATTATCGCCGGCCTGCCCGGCACCGATCAGCAGAAGGTGCTGTTTTCCCAATGCAGCAATTGTCACACGCTGCAGTGGGCGCTGCAGGCCGGGCGTACGAAGGAGGAGTGGATCAGGGTCATCAAGAAAATGGCGGGCCGCGCTGCCGACCAGGAAACGCCGGGGACCTATGCGTTCGGCCAGAAACAGTTCGTCGAGCCTCTGGCGGAATATCTGACGTCGATCCGCGGACCCGAGTCCTCCGATACGATCCCATTCAAGCAGCGCCCACGGCCGACCGATCCGGCCTCCACCAATCTCGTGGTGACGGAATACGCGCTTCCGCGAGGCGGTCAGCGTGAACTCTACATGCTGCGCGGCGACCGTCGGTTCGTCTGGCCGCACGACGTCATCATGAACGACAGGTACGCCTACTACACGGATCACTTCTCCTACGTGCTCGGCCGCGTCGACATCAAGACCGGTGAGGGGACGGAAATAGCCTTCCCGCTGCCGAAGGGAGCGGGACGCGAAGGACGCAACATGACCGGTGAGGGCGATACGCGGGCCGGCGCTCCGGGTGGCGGCGCGCACGAGCTGCAATTTGATCCGCACGGTAATGTCATTGTCGGCATGGATAACGGCACCGTCAAATATGATCCGGAAACGGGCCGGTTCGTCGGCTGGTCGGCAGGCCGCGCCATGTTTGGTCTGGACCCCGACGGCAATGTCTGGAATTTACAGAGGAACGGCGACCTCGTGAAGATCGACACCAGCAGTGAAGAGCTCAAGCGTACGATCTTCCAGATCCCCAAGAACAGGGGGATCTACGATACCGACACTGACTCCAAGGGCCGGACCGATCTTTACATCTGGCAGGAAGGCAAGATCGGCATCTTCGATCCGAGGACGATCGAATACGCCGAATACCAGACGCCGACGCCGATGGCCGGTCCGCGGCGCGGCCAGATCGACGGAAAGGATCGTCTGTGGGCGGCAGAATTCTACGCCGGCCAGCTGCTGATGTTCGACCCCGACAAGAAGGTCTTGAAGGAATACCCACTGGTGAATGGGACCAAGCCGTACACGGCCCCTTACGCGGAGCCCTACTCGGCGAGCGCTGACGACAAGAACCAGATCGTGTGGACGCACGACTTCTCGAGCGGGCGTCTCTATCGCATCGACATGAACACCGGGCGATCGACGGAATTCATGACGCCATCGAATTACGAGGTGCGCGATCTGAAAGTCGATCCCACAGCGCCGCGCCCAACCGTGTGGGTGCCGGCCTATCGCCCGCCATCCAAGCTGGTGAAAATCGTGGTGCGTTGAGTCGAACTCGCGTCGGCTTGCAGGACTCGCAGGCCGACGCTTGGCTCGCTGTAGCGAGTGTAGCAAGCGTTGCCGCATTGAGCGCAGCGAAATCCACAGCCGCGCTGTTGCCGCGTGGTGCCGCTGCCCCGGTTTTCGCCGGCAATCGACGCGGGCTCAAGCTTCAACGATTCATCGCAACAGGCAGCCGAGCACATTTCAGGGAGGACAGAGATGGCCAAGAAGCGCGTCGCTGGCCGTAAAGAACCGAAGCGCCGACAAGAGAAAGCTCTGAGCAGGCGAGATTTCTTCAACACCGGTGCGGGAGTGGGGGTCACCGTTCTATCGAGCAAAAGCGCAATTGCCCAACAAGCCTCGTCCGCCACGCAAGGCATCGTCTGGAATTATGAAGCCGATGTGGTCGTCCTTGGGTCGGGATGCGTGGGGCTGCATGCCGCCGTCCGGGCAAGGGACCTCGGCGCATCCGTTCTTGTTATCGAGCAGAACTTTGATGTCGGGGGCAAGCTGGTGCACAGCGGCGGCTGGACATCGCTCGGCGGCGGCGACCCGATACAGGAAAGGGACCGGGCCGGAGCAGACCCCGATGGCCTGGGGTTGCGGCCTCCCCTCGTCAAGTCGGCAGATCTCGAGGATGACCCCGACCGGCTGTTCAGGGACATGACCGACTGGTCGGTCGTCGACGCGAGCGGCGTCGCGAGGTACCGCTACAACGACCGCGAGCTTCACCGCGCCTGGGCCGACAATGCTCCCAAGACCAGGCGATTCATGATGGACAACTACGTCCGTTTCGCGCGGATCGACGGCACCCATCAGGGCGGCGGGATGTCCCGCGCCCGAGCCGCCCGGGCCATGATGAGGCTCGCGGACAAGACCGATATCAAGCAGGGGACGATCTCGCCGCAAGACAGAGGAGATCTCGCCGCCGAACGGCATTCGCCCTTCAATCCCATGCGCACCATTCCGGGTGGCACGGGAGAAGCGGTTGGTGCGCCAGGGTGGGTGTGGGGCGGGTTCGCCGTCGCAAGGTCACTGGAGTTCAGCGCCCGGGAGAAGGGCGTCCGGTTCATGCTCAACCGCCATATGGATGAGATCGTCCGCGAGCAGCCGTTCTCAGGCAGGGTGCTCGGCGTCAAGGCTAGCTACACGCCAAGAATGCATCCCGAGACCGGCGCGCGGCTGGAAAGCTTCTGGCAGAACGGCAATCTCGACGAGCGCGCCGAGACGATCCATATCCGGGCCAGAAAGGCCGTCATCGTCGCCACCGGCGGCATGCACGGCAACGTGCACCTGCGCACCATGATTGATCCGAGGATGGTCGAGCCGTCAATCGAGTATGGGCCGAGCTCCCTGATCGGGCCCCTCAATATGGATGGCAGCGGCATCGTCGCCAGCATGAGAATAGGCGCCAACCTCGCGGGGATGATGCAGAATTACCAGCATTCGTTGGCCTCCCCGACAATCAGCAGCGTGCTCGGCACCAGGGATGCGGTAGCCAGCATCTTCCCCGGACACCCCGCGTTCCTGTTCGCACGCGCCAAGGGCATCCCGATCGGCGCCGCCGGATGGGAACACGCGATTGCCGTCAACCAGGTGGGGCGGCGATTCTACAACGAGAGGACCATCGCGGACACCTCCAGTGATGCCAAGTATCCGGCGGGGACCGACGGATCCCGCAATCCGTTCGTGCCGCTGGATTGGCGCAACGCCAGTCCCGCACAAGTCAGGGCGCAATATAAGAGGTCAGCGGCTGCGGACGCGGCGCTCGCAATGAACGAGGGCTCGCAGGGTCCCGACTACGCCTGTGGACCGGTTTGGGCCATTTTTGATGCGGCCGCCGTGCAACGCGGGGGCTGGAGGATTCGGTATCCTTATATTGCGGACCCACCCGACGGGTATTTCCATAAGGCCGATACGCTCCCTGAGCTGGCCAAGAAAGTCATGGGACATCCGTATCAGAAGATGCCGCTAAAGTACCTGGAGGAGACGGTTGCAAGATACAATGCGTTTGCGGACAAAGGCGTGGACGAAGATTTCGAGAAGCCGGTCTTGCATCGAATCGACACGCCGCCCTTCTACGCGGCTTGCGCGAGCATCCGGGTGTTGGATTCCTATGGCGGCCTTCGGATCAACGGCAAGGCCCAGGTCCTCGATACTGCGGGCAAGGTCATAGCCGGGCTCTATGCAGGCGGCGAGGCAAGCGGCGGCGGTTCGCAGCATGGCATCGGCAGGGCCTCCGTGCACGGTTACATCGCCGGGACGAATGCGGCCCAGGAGCAATCGGCGTGAGGGTAGATAACAGCGACACAAGGCGCCAGGTCTGAATAATCCGCCGGATGTTCGAACCAAGCCAACACCGCTCACGATCTGTTGTTCCGACGTTTTAAGGCTCACGGTGACAGCATGGCGGCAAAGCCGGTCAGCGCGCACCATCGGCGCACCTGCGCTGTCGAGGTCTCTCCCGGCGAAGTCGCTGTTGGGACGGAGCTGACCGTTGCGGTCGCGGTGTCGTGCGCTTACGGATGTGACCTGCGAGGACAGAGGGTTTCGATCCAAGATCGCGACGGCGCCGAGCTCGCGAGCTCCGAACTGACGGAGGTCGAGGGCGAGACTTACGTTACCAGCCCGTTCGTATTGGCAGCCCCACGCGAAGTTGGCGAGCATACGTGGCGGGCGATCCTCGCTGGTCACGCGAGCGACGGCGTCCTGCACGCACCGACCTTGACGGCGTTCTCCTTTGCGACCAAGGCTCACGCGGCCAGCGTGAATGTTTGGGGCTTGCCGTCCGCCATCGCGGCAGGCGAAGGTTTTACGCTCAAAATCGGCGTCAAATGCTCGGCCGGTTGCAATTTGGCCGGCCGGGCACTCAGCATTTTCGACCACGAAGGCAGGCAAGTTGGCGACGGATGGCTGCTCGAGGAGGGGTGGCCAGGCACGAGCGCCCTCTATTTTGCCGAGGTAGGAGGTAGAAGCGAAAGCCCCGCTCACCACCGGTGCCTATGTGTGGCTGGTCAAGGCTCCCGGCTCACCTTTCCCGCCTGCCCATGCGGCCGGCACGTGCGCGCTGACAATCAAGGTCGTCGGCCCTCCCGACTGTGAGTTGACCGTGGCGGCATTCGATCGCGCAACGCAGCTGCCGATAAAGGGCGCGCACATCCTTCTGCATCCCTACAGGACTAGCACCGACGAGACTGGGGTAGCGAAGGTCAGAGTCATTCGAGGCAGATACAAACTCCACGTTTCCGGCTTCAACTACATGCCTTGCGAGAGCACCATTGATATCGAGCGCGACGTCGCGACTCGCGTTGAGCTTGCGCTGGAACCGGAAGGACGTGAAGATTATCGCTGATCGATCGCTTCGGCCAATCCGAGGGAGTTCAAGAATGTCATAAAGCGGATTGGGGGCGGCGCAAGGACGTGGCGACCCCGGTCCCTGTCGCCACCCAGCCCGCGGATCAGGAGGGTCCCGGCAGGTTTCTTGCCAATCCGATCAGTGCCTCCCGCGCTCGAAAACCGGGCGGCCGCAAAAGTCGCCCCTACCGGTTGCAGATGTTTGATTCGCTGCTGTCAAACCGGGCTTCGGTGACGAAGCTTGGCTTGGCAATCCGTCCCGGCGGTGCCACTTGCCGGGCTTTGGCCGGCAATCTTGGTAATCCGTGGCCGATGGTCAGGAAGTCACCCGCGGTCAACCGGGTCATGAAACAGGCAGGTCAAGCCAACGGGTTATTTCGAACGGGCCGACGTTCTCCTTGGTTTAGCCCGGCGCGCCGCCGCCCTCATGCGGCAACCGGCGCAGCGACAGCCGCCATTCCTGATGAAGTAATCGTAATATTCCTTGCCGTAATTGTAGGTTATTTCCTCCCCGGGCGAGATCGAGCGCAATGCCACGAACACGATCTTTCCCTTGCGCACGACCGGCTTCGCATTTGGCCAGCAGGAATGGTTCATGTAACGCGCCACATTCCAGCGCGGGGAGCCGTCGATCGTCCATCTGCTGTTGAGTTCGAACATGTATCTTGCGCCTTGCCGCTCGCGTCGCTCGGCTTCCTCAACCGCAATGCGGGGGCCGCGATAGGTCGCGATGTAGGCGGCCCGTCCGATGACCTTCGTGGCGAACAGGCCAAGGCCGGTCGTCGACCGGCCGACGCGGAAAAAACGTGAGGACATGATCTGCGATTAGCCGCAAATTACCTTGATGTCATCCGCAATCCTTAAGTTTTGCCAGGTCTGTGATCACCGCCTGCGCCGCGTTGTGTCCCGGCGCACCCGTCACCCCGCCGCCGGGATGGGCGCCCGATCCGCACAGGTAGAGTCCGGGGATCGGCATGCGGTAATGGGCGTAGCCCAGCATCGGGCGCGCTGAAAAGAGCTGGTCGGGCGTGAGCGCGCCGTGGAAGATATCGCCGTCGGGCAGGCTGAAAATGCGCTGCAGATCGAGCGGCGACAGGCTCCGCCGGGCAATCACACTAGCCTTGAAGCCCGGCGCGTAGGCTTCCATCGTATCGATCATCAGGTCGGCGACGGTCTCGCGGTGCTCCTCCCAGGACGAGCCGTCAGGCAATTGCGGCGCAACGTGTTGGCAAAACAGGCTCGCGACATGGGTGCCGGGCGGGGCGAGGCTGTCGTCGAGAGTCGAGGGGATCACCATTTCTATAATCGGTGCCCGGCTCCACCCATGGCGGACGCAATCGCGATAGGCCTGGTCCATGTAGGATAGGCTGGGGGCGAGGATGATGCCGGCGGTGAGGTGGTCGCCCGCGGCGGGCAGCGCGGAAAATTCCGGTCGCTTCGACAACGCCACATTCATGCGGAACGTGCCGGAGCCGGTCTTCCACCTGTTCATGCGGGCCGCCATCGCGGACGGAACCGCCTCGCGTGGCACCAGGATTTGGAAAAGCCGCTGCGGATCGACGTTGGCGATGACCGCACGCGCCCGGACGGGCGTGCCGTCATGAAGCACAATGCCGCTGGCGCGACCACGCTCGACGAGGACCTCGCGTACAGCCGCACCCACATCGATGCGCACGCCATGCCGGCCGGCAGCGCTCGCCATCGCCTGCGTGATTGCCCCCATGCCGCCGATCGCGTGACCCCATGCGCCCGGCTTGGCGTTCGCTTCGCCGAAGACGTGATGGAGGAGCACATAGGCAGAACCCGGCGTGTAAGGGCTTGCCAGATTCCCCACCACCGCATCAAAGCCGAGCACGGCCTTGATGGGATCGGACTCGAACCACTCCTCGAGCATATCGCCGGCCGATTTGCGCAACATCTGGAAGATCGCGCCGAGGCCGTCGGCCTGCCACAGCCGCTTGCCGATGACGGCGAGCTTGCCAAGTTCCCGCGCCGCATCGCGCAAGCTCCCCAGCGCGAGGTTGGGCGGCGCCTTGAGCACGAGGCTTCGCAGCACGCCGGCGACGCGGCCGATCTCGGCCTGGTAGGCGGCGTAGCGTGCCGCATCGCGGGTGCTGAATTTGGCAATTTCGCTCTCGGTGCGGCCCTCCCCGGTGATGAGGTAGCGTCCATCGGGCAGCGGCAGGAAATTCTGCGCCCGGCGCAGCACAATACGCAGGCCATGTTCATTCAGCTTGAGGTCGCGGATGATCTTGGGCTGCAGCAGGCCGACCGTGTAGGCGGCAGCCGAGTTGCGGAAACCCGGATAGAATTCCTCCGTCACACAGGCCCCGCCGACCACACCGCGCCGTTCGAAGACACGCACGCGCAGGCCCGCCATGCCGAGATAGGCCGCGCAGGTGAGCCCGTTGTGACCGGCTCCTATGATGATGGCGTCGAGGTCGGGCATGGCGTTCGTGTGTCAGGGGGAAATTGGGGTAAAATGGTTACGGCTCCGGCGTTGAATCCCACCAGCTGGACTGGTTCAATATGAATCAACTGATCATATGTGCGCAGCGGTTCCACGAACAGGAAGGTACTCGCCATGCACGACATCGTCATTCGCGGCGGCACGATCATCGATGGAACCGGCAAGCCGCCGTTTACCGCGGACTTGGCGATCGAAGGCGCGCGCATCGTGGGTGTGGGGGGCCGGCAGGGTCCCGCCCGCCGCGACATCGACGCCACCGGGCTCCTGGTGACGCCAGGATGGGTGGACGCGCACACGCACTATGATGGACAAGCCATGTGGGATCCGCTGCTGGCGCCTTCGTGCTGGCACGGCGTCACAACGGCGATATTCGGTAATTGCGGGGTCGGCTTCGCCCCGGTACGGCCGCAGCATCGGGCCGCCTTGATGGAGCTGATGGAAGGCGTCGAAGAAATTCCGGGCGTTGTCCTTGCCGACGGATTGACCTGGGATTGGGAGAGCTTCCCGGATTTTCTTGATGCGCTGGAGCGCCGGCCGCGCGCGATCGATATCGCGGCGCAGCTCGCGCATCACCCGTTGCGGGTTTACGTCATGGGCGACCGCGCCATTCGGCTCGAAGCTGCCAATGCCGACGACATTGCCGAGATGCGCCGCCTGACGATCGGCGCCTTGCGTGCCGGCGCTTTCGGCTTCACCACCTCGCGCACCGACTCTCACAAGACGCCAGTCGGCGAGATGGTCCCGTCGCGCTATGCCGGAAGCGAGGAACTGCTCGGCATCGGTTCTGCGCTCGGCGCCGTCGGCTCCGGGGCTTTCGGCATGAACAGCGATTTCGACGATGAGACCGCCGAGCTCGCCTGGATCACGCAGCTCGCCCAGGAGACAGGGCGTCCGGTCTGGTTTCTACTGACGGATCGCTATGACGACCCGGGGCGGTGGCGGCGGCTGCTGACGGGGGCGCATGCCGCGCGGGCGCAAGGCGCGCACGTCACGGCACAGATCGCTGGCCGGCCGATCGGCGTCATGATGGGCATCGGTACCGCGCTCAATCCGTTTTCGATACGGCCGAGCTATCGCGAGGTCGACGGCCTCGGCATCGCCGAGCAGCGCCAGCGTCTGGCAGAGCCCGACCTGCGCCGGCGGATTCTGGCCGAGAAGCCTTCCGATGAGGAGGTGAGCCGGCTGGCACAGTTCCGCCAGCTGATCACGACCCGCTGGGACAGGTTTTTCGTTATGAGCGATCCGCCGGATTATGAACCGGACGGCGAAATGAGCGTGGCGGCAATCGCGACCCGCGAAGGGCGCACGCCTGACGAGGTAGCCTATGACTACCTGACCGCGGCCGAGAAGCGGTTGTTATTTTTCCCGATCGTGAACTATGTGCAAGGCAATCACGAGCCGATCCGCGAGATGCTGACCGACCCGGCGACCCTCCTGGGATTGAGCGACGGCGGCGCACACTGCGCCTCGATCGTCGACGCCGGCGTACCGACCTTCATGCTCATGCACTGGGGCCGCGATCGCCGCCGCGGGCCCAGGCTGCCGCTCGAATTGCTGGTCAGGCGCCAGACCAGCGAGACGGCCGCTTTCTTCGGCCTGTCCGATCGCGGGCGACTGGCGCCTGGCCTGCGAGCTGACGTCAACCTGATCGACTTCGACGGGTTGAAGCTTTACCAGCCGGAACTCGTGAACGATCTTCCGGCCGGCGGACGCCGCTTCGTGCAGCGGGTCGATGGATACCGGGCAACGCTTGTTGCGGGAATCCCCACTTTCGAGGACGGCGAGCACACCGGCGCGTTACCCGGTCGTCTCGTGCGCGCCGGTCGGGCCTAGAAAGGACCTCTCAGTCGGGATCACCTCGCGCCATCAGGCTGCCATACGGCAATCGCTCGAATTAAAGGCCATCCGGGAAGCCGACGAACAGCCCGCCAGATACCCACGACCTGAACAGCAGTGTTATTGCGGCGGCTCGATAGCGCCTTCGCGGCCTTCCTTAAGCGCCGCAAGCAAGGCAAGAAGCCCGATTCCCCGCGTTCAAGGCAAAGGCGCGATTCCACTCGGCTCGGTTGCGGGTTGGTGCTGGTCGCGTCAGTCAAGGACGGCTGCATCCGTATCGTCGGCGTGGGCCGACGGCAAATAGCTCCGGTTCCGTCGCCGCGCTTGCCCAAGGCGGCCCGGTTTGACGCACCTCAGGCCGTGGCGCGGCGAAATTCGGGGCGAGAGGTGTGGAAAAGCCCCGACCTTCGCGGGCATGAAGGGGTGGTGCGATCCGGTCGGGGCCGCGCGCGGCGGCCGGATGCAGTGCGACCGCGCGCAGCTTCACCTTAACACCGACCGGGGTTTTGGTTGTGTGAGTTACCTCACACAGCGCGGGTTACGATAATCAGTTCGGACATGGGGCGAACGCATCCGGCGCACCGGTGGGCTCGCCAGGCGACTGCCGCATGGCCGCCTCTTTTTTTAAAATGACGCAGCTTCGGGCAAGCCAGCGCGTGCCGCCTCAAGGCGCGCGGCACGGACTGGATCTTCATGTTCGAGCCGCACTCGGCTGCCAGATTTGGGGTGCTTAATCGGAATCGCCAACAGGCGTCGGCATTTCCTCCACGTGATGTCGCACGGTCTCGTGCGGCACCACGCGGAGATCTACGTCGCGGATGTGAGCCCGAAGAAGCTGGCGAAGAGACGGACATGGCGAGCCAAAGGGTTGGGGTGCGCTTTAAGCGAGGCTGTGGAGATGTGATAAATAACCCAACCAGCGCGGCGCGCGATAAGCCGCCTGAGATTCCAACGACAACGCGGCAAGCGAACGCCTGAATAAATTGCTTCTGAAGCCTGGATATGGCCTATCAAACGACGATTTGGCTTCGCCCGGGATATAGCGGCACGACTCGCCATTCGGTGATTGGACACTACGATGCATCGCGTTTTCACTGCGATAGCGATCGTCGGCGCCTTGTCAATTGTTGGCGCCGTGCCGTTTTTCGACGAGCCTCTAACGCCGTTGCCCGATCAACTGACGGCTGATTCCATTGTCGTCGAGAAATCAACGCACCGCATGAGTCTCTTCAAGGACGGACAGGTGCTGCGCACCTATCGGGTGTCTCTCGGTCACGGCGGGCCGGAACCAAAGTCCCGCGAGGGCGACGCGCGCACTCCGGAAGGTCTGTACTTCATCGACCGCCGCAATCCGCGCAGCTGCTGCCATCTGGCGCTTCATATCAGCTACCCGAGCGCTGCGGACGTCGCCGCTGCGCGCGCCCGCGGGGTCAGTGCCGGCAGCGACGTGGAGATTCACGGCATCAGGAGCGGACTGGGCTGGCTTGGAAGATGGCACCGCACCGTGGACTGGACCTCAGGCTGCATCGCCGTAACCAATAGCGAGATGGATGAAATCTGGCGCGTCGTGCCGGACGGGACGCCGATTGTCATCAGGCATTAGCTCAACAATTGGACAGAGTTCGCTTGGCGTCTCGGCTTACCCTGATCCTGCGCAGCCCCGCCGGCATGGCTCGCCCCACCCCAGCCGCTGGCCGCCACGGCGAGCTTGAGCGCAGCAGCGTTAACACGGCCGCTGCAAGGAGATACTTCGACTACGTCTGGCTGCTTGAATGTCACACGTCGTGTTAACGCCGATCGGCTTTAGAACCGCGTTGCAGTGCTGGCAGGACTTTGACCTCGGCTGTGCGAGGTGCGCGCCAATGCTCGTAGAGACCGCTTGGCCGGCTGGGCAAATCGCTCAGGTTTACCGCATAATTGGAACTGTGCCGGGCGATTTTGCCCAACCTGCGGGGCGGTTCAGGATGGTGCGAAATTCGCAATAATTAATGTTACAACGAATATTGCCCGACCGTAATGAACATTTAATTCAAACGTAACTTGTGTTCTTCGGCGGGTGGTTGTCTCAATGCGCGCGAGTTGCTCACCCGGGAGATCGTTATGCTCAAGACAGTCACGGCCGGCGCCACCGCCCTGATGCTTATCGCGGGAGTGTCCGCCTATGCGCAGCAGCCGCCCACCGGCACGGACTCTGGGCGACGCCAGCTGTTCGCGCCGGAAGATCGCGCCGCATTTCTCGATGCGCGCATCGCCGCGCTTCACGCCGGTTTGCGGCTGACCGCCGAGCAAGAGAAAGCGTGGCCCGCGTTCGAACAGGCTTATCGTGATGTTGCGGCAACGCGCGACAATCGCGCATTGGGGGCTCGCGCCGGACAGCCGCAAGACGACCCGGTCCAGCGCATTGAGCGCAGAGCCGACGCCCTCGCGGCTCGCAGCGCGGCGCTGCGGCGGTATGCCGACGCCTTGGCGCCGCTTTACCAGAGCCTTGATGACGGCCAGAAGCCCCGTTTCGGATTACTGTCGCGGCTGGAGCGCCCACGCGCTCTCGCGTTCTTCCGTGGCGGCCGGGATCGCGGTGAATTTCCCTTCGCGCGCGGCGAGTTTCGCGAATTTCGTTTCCGGGGCGACCGCCCCGCCCTTCCGTGAACGCAAAGTGGGGCGCGTTGCCTGCGCGGCCCACCTCATTGGCAGTCGTTCCCGCACGTGCCCGGACGCGCAGTTGAGGTCGCCGTCTCACCGCCATCAACTTCGTGGCCGGCACCTTGAATTCCGCGGCGGCCTTCTCAAGGGCGTCGGCCTCATCCGGCGTCGACCTCGCCTCTTTGGACGGCCTCACCTGATCGGCTTGGGCGGTTGCGGTTTCTTTGCCATGCCCGCGGGATCCGCCGCGGGCATGGTATGTTCAATCCAGCGGAAAGGCCTTCTGCCGACGAAGAAGGGCCAGGGCGCTATTTCCTCCCGCAGCAAACCTGATCGACTCCCAGCAAGCTCATGGAAGCGAAATTGCCATTCCGCTCAGGTCAAGGTCGGCTATCAATCCGACCTGCTGGCCACGTAAGTGCAAAATAGCACCCTTCTCGTTGGTCAGCGCGGTCACGCCGCCTCCGATGACAAGCGCCGCGCCTGCATTGGCGGCCCCATATACCCCGGCGACATCGGATGGCCTAAAAATGTTGCTGACAGTGCCGACAAAATGCGTTTCCGAGGCGCCGAATACGAGGCCCGCACTTAGCCCGCCGATCGACAGCGGGTACCGCCGGCCGTGAAATATCAGCGTTCCGCCGCCGCCGGAGCCCCCAATGAACCAACCCGCTTTGAACACCGAAATCAGGATAGTGCCGCTGTCGGCATAGGCTACCGATGAAACAGTCGCGCCAACCATGGCGATCAGGCCGGTAACACCGGCACGGAATCGACGAGAAATTCGCATAGTGGTTCTCCCCTCGTGGGCTGCGTTTAAGTGGCCGCCGCAGCTTTCCAACCCGCGGTCGTGACTTGCCCACACTGGCCAATCAAATTGATGACTTCGTGGGTAACGGATTAATTCGTGGTAATTTTCGACCGCGGGTGGTTGCTTCGCGGTCGTGACATCCGCCCCTATTGGAGACCAAAACCGGGGCCGGGGGCACGCCCGGCTCTGCGTGGATACGGCGCGCGCTACCAATCAGGCCGACAGCTGGCGGCATGAACCTTTGTTCATGTGTCCTTACTCACGAGCGGGCGAGCCACAGTGCAACCCGCTCGGCGGCTTCGAGCGGACGGTCGCGGTTAGTCTCGCTTGCCTCAAGCCGCGCCACGACGGACGGTAGGTGAGCGCAATTCGTCATCACGATGGCGTGCCAGAACAGAGGTGCGCCGGCGTATTGTGAGCCCTGGGCGCGCCACGCTCATCCTCGACGTCGTCCGATCGTTTGATTTCGGCGATCGGGCGAGCACCGCTCACCGGCGATATTTTTGTCGTAGACCAATCGGAGCTAGCCTTGGCCTTCCTGGCTTCGAGGCGAGCGGTCCGGGTCTCTCCCTTTGGCTTTTTTGCCTGCGGTGGTGAGATCCCAGGCGGAACCGGATAAGGTTACCCGCAGGCGCTTCCCATTATGTTAATTGGAGGAGCCGAACGGAGGACTTGGATCAGCAATGTTTTCGAGCGCCTGGGATGAGAGGTTTATGCTGCTGGCGCATCAGATCGCCCGCTGGAGCAAGGAAAAAGGCCGCCGGGTCGGCGCCGTCATCGTCGGACCGGATAAGGAGATCAGATCGACCGGCTTTAACGGGCTTCCGCGCGGCGTGCGCGACGATGTCGAGGCGCGGCACTGCCGCGAGACCGGGGCCAAGTACCTGTGGAGTTCCCACGCCGAGCGCAACGCAATCTACAACGCCGCCCGGATCGGCGTGTCGCTCAAGGGCTGCGTCATGTATGTGCCGTGGTTCCCGTGCGTGGAGTGTGCCAAGGCGATCATCCAGTCCGGCATCAGCGAACTCGTCGCCTATAAGCCCGACTTCTCCGAGCCGAAATGGGGGGTGGAATTTCAGGTCGTGCAGGAGATGTTTAGCGAAGCGGACCTCAAGGTGCGTTACATGGCGAGGCTAGAGGATCTGTCGGTCGGCTCGTGAATCGGCGCCCCGGAGCGCGGCGTCGCGGCCCGCCCTTCGCAGTCTGCCGGGATCAGGCGCGCATGACGCGCGCACATGGCCCAGCTTAAATGACGCCGTCTTCCCGCAGTGCGGCCAGTTTCGCCTCATCGAAACCAAGACGGTCGGTCAACACCTCATCGGTATGCTGGCCGAGCAGCGGCGGCGGCAACCGATAATCGGGCGGCGTTTCGGAAAGCCGTACCGGATTGGCGATAACATCAACGCCCTTCGCGGTTGCGGCGTGAGGCATGTGGACGATGACCCCGCGGGCGCGCGCCTGCGGGTCCGCAAAGATGTCGCGCAGCGTGTTGATCGGTCCGCAGGCGATCTTCAATGCTTCAAGCCGCTCCACCCATTCGGCAGTGGTCCTCGTTTTCATCACCGGCGTGAGCGCGTCGACGACAAGCTGACGGTTTTCGACCCGCGCCGCATTGGTCGCGAAGCGCTGGTCGGCAACGAGGTGGCCGAGTCCAAAACTGTCGCAAAACCGCTTGAAGGTCGGGTCGTTTGCAATCGACAGCACGACGTGTCCGTCGCTGGTCGCAAACACCTGATAGGGTACGATGTTCGGATGCTGATTGCCGAGCCGGGGCGGGTTCTCGGCGGTCGCAAGATAATTCATGCCTTGGTTGGCGAGGACAGCGACATGTGCATCAAGCATCCCGATGTCGATTTGCTGTCCGCGGCCGGTGGCGTCCCGATGGCGCAGCGCCGCCAATATGCCGATGCAGCCATAGAGGCCCGCGATCAAGTCGGCGAGCGGAACTCCGACTTTCTGCGGCAGGCCGTCCGGTTCACCGGTCAGACTCATGACCCCGCCCATCGCCTGGATCAAGCTGTCGTAGCCGGGGCGCTGCGCATAAGGTCCGGTCTGCCCGAAGCCGGTGATCGAACAGTAGATCAGCCCGGGAAATCTCTCGAGGAGCTGCTCATAGCCGAGGCCGTACTTGCGGAGCGCCCCCACCTTGAAGTTCTCAACAAGGATGTCGCTCTGTGCGATCAACCGCAGCGCGATCTGTTGGCCTTCCGGCTTGGCAATGTCGAGCGTGACCGACCGCTTGTTGCGATTGACCCCGACGAAATAGGCGCTCTCCTTGGTTCCGGGCATGAAGGGTGGCGCGAATCCGCGCGTGTCGTCGCCGCAACCCGGCTTCTCAATCTTGAGGACGTCGGCGCCGAGATCGGCGAGCATCTGCACGCAGGTCGGC
>JASHYD010001292.1 GCA_030043175.1 Xanthobacteraceae bacterium
GCGTTCCCTATTTCTACAACAACAACATTGCTCCGACGGTTGGTGCCCGTTACACCTTTTAATCGCTTTCCTTGGAAAGGAATCCGCGCCGCCCAGGCGTGAAATCAGGTCCCGCGAGCTTCGGTTCGCGGGACTTTTCTGCGTTTAACCTTGGTTTCGAGCATCGCTTTGCCTTTTCGGTATCGGCTCGACTCGGCATATTCAATCGTGAACCCCCCTTAGCCCGTTGATCCAATTCTCAGCTACTGGACAGAATATAAATTGGAAGCTAGCTGGCATTAGTAAACTGCCGCTTGCCGAAAAGCCGATATTCTCCGGGATGCCTTCCACTCGCAGCGGCGCATCATCCTGGCGAGCGTCTATTACGAGTGGATCGCGTTGCCCAACGACAAGCAGCCGTATTACATCAGCGCGGCGGACGGCGGGACCTTGAGTTTGGCCGGGCTAGGCGACCGATGGAGAAATCGAGAGGCCCGCGAGCCCGCGATATCATGATGATCATCGTCACGAACGCCAATGCCCTGACGCGGCCGGTTCACGACCGGATGCCGGTGATTCTTGAGCCCGCCGATTTCAAAGCTTGGCTGTGCGGCAATGACGGGACGGCCGACGACAAGCCGTGCATTTGGCCCGTGTCGAGACGCGTCAACAAGATCGGCTCCGGTGATGACAATCCGACGCTCATTGAGGAGGTTGCGGCCTGACCCCTCGCATTGCCCGTTAACACGGGCCGCGGCGGGGGCGTTCTTAGGCCCCGTAGCCATGGCGGAAGTACGCAATTTCCAACACTGTAAGAACGTTCCAGCATCGGGCGCTCGCGACCGGAATCTGCATTTGACGAAAGAGCGCCCCCATGCCCGTGCCCGGACTGTTTGGTCCATCCCCATCCTAGAATTCCTGGCAAGCCGAGGCTTCGCGCGGACGCAACTGGCTGGGTGGGCTGTTGCAGTTGGGTCTAGCAAGCGTCAAACCCGATGAGGTGATCGCATGCTCGCAGTCGCAGTTCGCGGCCGCAAGCGCCGAGCGAGCGCGCTGTCTAGCTTCAGCCCGCAACAGCAGCTCGCTGCCAAGTGGGTGCGAGGAACCCCTATGGGTGTTCCACAAGACCCGTACGCGACCTGCAGGGAAACAGCCCCCCAAACCGCCTCACCCACTCCTGCAAGGGGAGTGGGTGTCGCCAAACCGGGCGCGTACGTTACTCTGTTCCATTCAGTACGAAGAGCGTCGCGATGTTGTGGACAAAGCGCCCGCCCGCCTTGTCACCGGGCGCCACGATCTCCGCCGGCCCTTGGCAGCCGAGGGGTTGTCCGTTGTCTTCATAGGCGACGATGATCTGATTGCCGCCGAAGCCGGGGTCGATCTCTCCCGCGGTGAAGACCGACACGTAGCCGTCGGTGCCAGTCACGACTATGATCTTGCGCAGAATGTCGTTCTTGACGTTCGGGTTGGTGACGATGCCGACCGACTGCAGGAGATCCCACAGCAGCGCGCCGGTGAAGGTATCGTTCTCGACCTGGCCCGCGGCAAAATAGGTGACGTTTTGATTCACGTGGGGTAGTTGCTGCAGGGCCAACACGTTGACCCACTTCGGCGTCTTGACCTGCCCGCCGACGAAGAAGAATGGCGGAGCCGGCGGTAAGCATTGGGCCAACGCCGGAACGCCAGCCAGGCCGACAAAAAACAACAGCCCCGCGACGATACTGCGCAATTTCATTTCGAACCTCATTTCAGGCTGAGACACGCCTCCCCGATCGCGCCCAATGTCTTGAGCGCGCGCCTGTTGCGCCGGCTTGTTGTCGAGCAGGGCCCCAAAAAATGAAAGCAACGTTACGTTATATACAATTGAATACGTCGGGCAGTCAATCGATCGACAATCCGAGCCCGGACAATTGCTGAGGAATTTGCCATGCGAGCGCAGGCCTTCAACCACGGGCAACCTAAGGAGGGCGCTGTCGCGCCTCGACTCGGCTACTTCGTGGCAGGTGTGCCAGGGGCGCTGGGTGCTGCGAGGGCGGCGCCTGAGCTAATGATAATTCCGCTTTTCCGCCTCGTTGGCCGCAAAATGGAGCACCGTGGCCCGTCCGTGGCTGCGCACGCCATCGAGGCGAAAGACGCGCCTGATCCAGTTTGCGGAGCGCCGCTTCTAGCAAGCGAGCAGGGTCACGCTCACAAAGTTAAAGATCACAGTGAGGGACGGCGTCGCCGTGCAGGACAATTTCGACAAACTACTGCATGGTGCGGCTGGCGGGGAAGCCCAATATCGCTGTCCATCTCGTCGGAGCGGCGGCAATGTTTGTGGGCGCGCGGGCGCGGCCGTGCGACAACGAAATCCTGGTACTCGCGGGTTGGTTTGTCATCCGTTGGCACGTGAACAACGCGAATTCGCCTAGGCGGTCGCCCCCCCTCCGCGCCGGTGTTGTGGCGGCAGCAATGCTCCGCTATATGTTGTCGGACATAACGAGGTCTCCCTGAAATTCGACAGCCAACCCATTCGGGTTTGGGGCCGATCATCGATTTTCTTGGGCTGATGGCACTCCTCGCAGCATGCTGGAGAAAACTCATGGCGTATGACATTGGTCGCAAGATCGCTTCCTCCACCGCTTCGTGGGCCATCTCGCTCACAGCATTTGCCACGATCGCGCAAGCGGCATCGCCAGTGACGGTCTCGGATACCCGCGTCTTTCCTGAAAGCATATCGGCGACTTCGGATGGCACCCTGCTGATCGCAGGATCCGAAAAGGGCATCATCTACAAAGCGGCCCCAGGCGGCACGACGGCCCAGGCCTGGATTTCACGGGAGCAGGCTGGATTCGAGGGCTTCTTGCTCGGAATTTTCGCCGACGAGCCGCGCAACGTGTTTTATGTGTGCAGTGACGTGGCTGGGCCGCCGCGCCAAGCGGCGTTCAAATCCTTCGACCTCAAGACCGGTGCGCTGAAGGCCACCTATCATTTTCCGGGGGGTGGTCTCTGCAATGATTTCATAACGGCCGCTGACGGTACGCTCTATGCCACGGATACGGTGCTCGGCCGCATCATCCGCCTGAAACCAGGCGCGACCGAACCGGATGTTTGGGTCAACGATCCCAGCCTGGTGGGGATCGACGGCATCGCCTTTGCCGGGGGAAAGCTCTATTTCAACAACGTACAGAAGAACCTGTTGCAGCAAATCAATATCAAGCCGGACGGCAGCGCAGGTAACATCACCACTTTGCAACTTTCCGGCGCACTATCGGGCCCCGACGGCATGCGCGTCGGGCCGGGAGGCGCTTTGCTGATCGCAGAAAACAGGACCGGCAACCTCACGCAGGCCAAGATCGAGGGCGACAAGGCGACACTGACCGTGATTAAAGGGGGCTTCGGTCAATTGACCGCTGTCGCCGTCGTTGGCAATACGGCGTGGGTCGCGGAATCTCGATTTGCGCAACGCGACAACCCAAACAACAGAGATCCTGGCCCGTGGATGATTACGCCAGTGACGTTGCCGTAGCAACGACAGCTGCACGAGACCACCGCTTCTCCGGACACCGTCGCACTACAATCGAGGTTGCCACCCAACGTAGAGGAACGCGCGTTCCATGTCCGGCTGCAAATGGCACAACTCATCTAACCGCAAGGCCGCCGCAAGGCCATTTGGCGTTCCGCGACCTGGATGTTAAACAAACGATAGACGCGCAGTACCGCGTCGGCCTTTCACGGGAGGAAATCCATGAAAAAGCTGCTACTTGCGTTTGTTGCGCTGCCGCTTGCGCAAAGCGTCGCGTTCGGACAGGCCGCCGGCGATGCGGCGGCCGGCAAGGCCTATTGGGACAGGCTCGCACCCAGGGCGACCGATTGCAAGGATTGTCACGGCCTCATGGGCGAAGGTGGCTTCGGCCCGGATCTCGCGGGGCGCGGATTGAATCCCGCGCAGATCTTGCGGGCGGCCCGTGAGCCCTGGGGCGTGATGCCAGCCTTTGTCGACAGCCAAGTCAGCGCGAAGGATGCCGCCGATCTCGCTGCCTATTTTGCCTCACTGCCGAAGCCGGCGGAACCCGGTAAATGGCGTGTCGATGTTCCAGCAGGCGCTCCTCCGGGCCAGGCCACAATGATCAACATGGGATGCGGTCAATGCCACGGCGCGACTTTCAATGGACCACGCGGCAACATTGGCCTCTCGGGCATGAATTTCGACGAATTCACGAACCTCGTTTACAATCACACGACCGCGATGCCGCAATACCGGGCGGAAATCGGTAACCCCGGCACGAATCTGGACATGGGCAACTTCTCCCGGTCACGCCTGACGGTTGGGCAGTTGCGGCAAATCTACTTCTGGGCCCGCGACGAAATCGGTGTGCGGGCGCCCGTAGCGGCCCAGATCGGCAAAGGTGAGCAAGGTCCCGGCGGCGTGACCTATCCGATAACCATCACCAACAACGGCATGCCGGGCAAAGGTGTGATCGCCGAAGGCTTGACGATCAACCTCAACATCCCGGCGGG
>JASHYD010001293.1 GCA_030043175.1 Xanthobacteraceae bacterium
AAATGGTGACTGGAAATATCGCGCTTACGCGCAGCGCCGGCCTCTTGCTTGCGTGCCTGGTGGGGGCCTGTGCCGATGAGCCGCCACAACCCGGCGCCCCGCCGCCAGACGTCACGCCCCTACGGCAAAGATCGACCAGTTCACTGCGTCTGACCAACGCGGAAATTCCTCCGATGTACCGGCAGGTCCTGGCGATCGATCTGGAAAGTGTCGCGCGGGTCGCAAGCCTCAACAACATCGATATTCAAGAGGCGCGTCAGCGGGTCGAAGCGTCACAAGGACAGCTGGAGAGCGCCGGAGCGGCGGCTCTCCCGGCGGTAGGCCCGGGGATCGCGCTGAACCATCTTCAGGGCGTCGACATCAACAATCTCGGCGTGCTTGAGGCGGCTCATTTCAGCACCGTGAACCCGGCTCTGCTCGTTCGCTGGGCGATCAATCCTGGGCAGGTCTTTTTTGATATCATTGCCGCAAAAAAGCATCTGCAGGCAGCCGAACAACAGGATCTCGCCGTCGTGATGCAGACAACCAGCGTCGCGGCGCAGCAATATTACGATCTGGTGCTGGCCCAGGCGCGGGTTGCGGTCGCCCGCGAAGCTCTCGCCGAGGCTCAGGAGTTTTTGCGCCTGGCAACCCAGCGTTACAACGCACAGACCGGCCTGTTCGTCGATGTGAAAAGGGCTGAAGCGCTTCTTGCCAGCCGCCAGCAAGACCTTGCATTGGCGCTGAACGGGTTCTTCCAAGCCTCAGTGACGCTTGGAACGACGCTTTATCTCGATCCCACGGTGACGCTGGTACCGAAGTCGCGCGAGCTCCTCACCCGCAATCTCGTGCGCGACAATCTGGGCATAGACCAGTTGTTGTCAATCGCGGTCAGCTGGCGGCCGGACTTGCAGAGCGTGTCCACGCTTGTCGCCGCTGCCGATGCCGACACCAAGGCGATCATTTGGGGCGCTGGCACGCCAAATCTGGGAGCAACCTATCAGTTCGGCGGTTTCGCGAGTCGCACCGAAGCCCAGGCGTTCGGTCTTAAGAACCAGCAGCTCTCCAGCCTGACCGCTGGATGGGTGTTCAATCCCGTGGTGTTTGGCGAGGTCAAGACCTCCGACGCGGTGGCGAAGATTTCGGTTCTCGAAGCGAAACGGCTGCTCGAATCCGTGAAGGCACAGGTGGTGGTGGCTGCCCAGGACAGCGCGACCAATGCGCAGTTGATCCCGGTCGCCCGGCAGCAGGTGCAAGCCGCAGAGGAGTCGCTAAAGATCACGCAAACGAACTTTGAAGCAGGAACCGGGCTGTTCCTTGACGTCCTCCAGGCGCAAGATGCCGTTAATCAGGCCCGGCTCAACCACGCAAGCGCCATCACGAATTATAACAAGTCTCAGGTCAGCTTGCTGAGTGCCCTTGGTCTGATAGACCAGATGAAGGTAGCGGGCGTGTTGAAAACAGCAGCACTCAAGCCCGACAGGCGTCGCGGCAAGCGTTCAAAACAATGATTGCCTCGATCGCGTTATCGTTGCGCAAGGTTCGAATTGGGCGACCGAGGGCGGCGGAGCCACCCGATCGCGGGCGTGATTTGTTCGCCTCGGCTCGCAACCTGGTTGCCAAACGAAACGTCCTCTTGCCGACGCTCGCCCTACCCGCCCCGGGAGACGCCTACGCGCGGGCCGGTTCGGCAAGCAATCGTTGGGGGGCCAGTCGGCAGATGGTGGGAATGCTCGACGAACGCAAGTGCCCCGTGATGTAACGCAGGAACCACTGAGGCCACCTGCGATGGAGCGTAGCACTCAGCACGGACGCAGTCGCGCAGCCCCAAGATCGGCCACAAATCTTTTCGTTCGGGTCGACCTGGCAGGGGGGCTCCGCATTGGTCCGGGGAAGATCGCGCTGTTGGAGGCGATCCGCTCAACGGGCTCTATCAGCGCTGCCGCGCGCGCGATCGGCATGTCCTATCGCTGGGCATGGCTGCTCGTGGACGAAATCAATCACGGTGCGAAGGCGCCCGCCGTCACGGCCGCGCCGGGCGGGCGCCGCGGCGGCAGAGCGATTGTTACGCCGACCGGCGAAAGCATCATAAACCTGTATCACGCAATCGAAGCCCAAGCGCGCTCGGCCGGGGGCAGAGAGATCCAAGCACTCGAAGTGCTGGGGCGGGCCGCAAAGCGCTCAAGCATTAAGGCACTGAACCGCTCACAGGCTTCTCGCAGGTAAGTGACTTCCAAGCCATGCCCAAAAGGGGCCGCGTCACGAGATGTGCAAGATGCCCGTGATTGTTATCACTGTTGTGACCGGCTTGAAGTCTTCTAGCCAACCTTTCGGCGATTGAGGGCGAAGCCTATAGCCAGAGCCGCAATCACAAGGACCTGGGCCGCGACCGTTTGCGTGGTTGGGAACAGACCAACCAACGAGATACGCGGCACCGAGCGCAACGGTGCGATGCTAACGATGCCCGCCTCTTGCAGGGCCGCGATGCCCTTGCCGGCCAGCACCACCGTCAGAACCGCCATGAGCCACGAACTATAGGTGAAGAACTTGCCGATCGGTAACCGGCGGCTGTAGCGCAGCATGGCCCACGTGATGACCGCCAGCGCGGTGCACGCGCTCAGTGCCCCGGCGAGGATCGTACCGCCGTTTCCCTGCGTCCACAGCGCCGCGTAGAAAAGGATCGTCTCGAACGCCTCTCGGTAGACGACGAAGAAAGCGAGTGCAAACAATAACCAGGCTGAACGTCCGGACAACGCCTTCGCCATCTTTTCGCGAATGTAGAGTTGCCATTGGTCGGCCTGTGCCTTGCCGTGCATCCAGATGCCGACCGAGAGCAGGACGACGGCGGCGAAGACCGACCCGAGCCCCTCCGTCAGCTCTCGGCTCGCGCCGCTGATACCAATCATCCAGGTCGCGACGACCCAGGTTAGGAAACCGGCGACCAAGGCGCCGACCCAACCCGCGTGGACGTAGGGCATGACCTCCATCCGCTCGGCCTTGCAGAGGAAGGCGATCATCGCAACGACGATCAGCAGCGCTTCCAGTCCCTCGCGCAGCAGGATCGTCGCGGCGCCGAGAAACGTTGACAGGCCGCTTGCCGCATCGGGGGAGAGCGCAGCCTCCGCGTCGTCAAACAGATCGTCAAGGACCTGCAGGCGATTGGCGAGTGCATCGGCATCCCCTCCGCTCTGGATGGCGGCGCGGTAGTCGCCCATCGCGCCCTCGATCCGCTCCATGAGCGCACCATCGCGCGCGCCTAGCGCTGGCTCGATCGGCTCGAATCCGTCGAGATAGGCAGACAAAGCAAGTTCGCCGGCCTGCCGGCGGTTCCCTTCACGATAGGCAGCGAGGCTCTCGGTCAGGCGGCTGCGCACCAGTGACAGGGATCCGGCCTGCTGCAGGGCCGCGTCGGGATGGCGACGCAGATAAGCCATGAGAGCGTCGGCCTTGTGCTGGCCGATCCCGCTCGCGAGCGCCGCGGGCGTCGTGCCGATGAGCGTCTTCAGATCGGGAACGAGTCGGCGAAGCGAGGCGTCCTGCTTCCACAGCCGTTCGCCTTCGGCCGCCGCGGGATCGCGGAAGGCGAAATGACCGACGTAGAGGGCCAAAGCCCAGCGATCATCGGTTGGAAGGCCGTCGAAGCTCGGCATCGCCGTACCATCAAGACCCTGGGTGATCACCTGGTAGAGGGCGAACACGCTTCGTTGGCGGGCGCGATCGGCATCCGTGAACGCGATGGGCGGGGTATCCAGCTTGTCGGCGTTCGGCCCGTGGCCATCGCCCGCCGCGCCATGACAGACGGCGCAATTCTGACCGAACAACGTCGCGCCGCGTGCGAAGTCCGGAGCCTTGTTCGGAGCGAGCGGCACCGGGTAGGCCGCAAGCAACGCGGCCGCCAGGCCATGCGCGATAGCGGCGACGTCTTTGGCGTCAGCCTTGTCTGCGATGGCGCGCTGCAGGCGGGCGGCCTCTGTCGCAAGCGCTTGCCGTTCCGGCTTGGGCGGGAGCGCCGCGAGCTTTGCGGCAACGGTCGCCGCGAACTCCTTTTGCTCGTCATATTCCGATGGACTTGACACGGCACCATGCGCAACGGCGCCGGCGTAATCCACCGCGATGTAGTCCAGCAGTCGCCACGTGGTTTCGACATCGCTCGTCTCGGCCCTCGCGGCACCGAAGAAAACCACAGCGAGCAGCATGGCGAGCACTACGAGACGCGACGGCAAGGATAGCGCACTCACAAGATGCCAAACTGAAAGGTTGGGTCGAACAACTTGGTACCGCCGGTCTTAGGTCGATGCAATTGGAGGGGTTCTAAATTGCGGCACCTTCTGTTCGGGCCTGGCCGCCGCCGGCTTTTTCGCGGCAGTTCGCGCTCGCCGCCAACTGGGCCAGGCGTGAGCCGTGGCCGCGACGACACCTCGCCTTTGGGCCGTTGGCGCTCCCTCTCGAAATCTCATCCGTGCGCCATGGGGCTGGTCACATGCACCAAGCAGACGACGCAATGTCCACTTGTCGTGTTGAAGGCAGAGG
>JASHYD010001294.1 GCA_030043175.1 Xanthobacteraceae bacterium
AGTCGATCGGCTCCAGGCGGTCGGCCGGGGCGAGCGTGTTGACGGCGACGAGCCCCTCAGGCGGTCCATAAAACCCGGGCGGATTTTCTGCCGTGGCGCGCCCCAGATAGCCGGCCGGAACCGGACGAGCCGTCGGCGGCGGCGGCTCGAAGCTTCCGAAACCGTCAAGCACGCGGGTCGGCGGCACCGCATCCCGCGCGGTGCTCTGCGCGCCGGTAGCCGCATTGGCCTCGGTCGAGGCGGTCGCGCCGGAAATGCCGACGATGTGCCTGAGCATGTCGACGAAAGCGCCCGACAATGGCAGGTCGGACCACTTCGTGTCCGCCGTCACATGAAACAGTACGATCATTCCTTTGCCTTTCCGCCCCGCCGTGACGAGTGGCGTGCCATCGGCGAGCGTCGCCCAGGTGTGCTCCGACAACCCGGCGTCTGGCTCCGCCAGAACCTGCCGATTCACGGTCACATCGTCTGGCACCGTCATGGCGTTGAACGGGCTGTCGTGTGAAAAAGCGGCGAGCTGCTGCGGCTGATCCCAGCTCAGGCTACCGCCCAGAATGCGGCCGCCCCGCCGCAGCCTCACCGGAACCAGGTCATCGTCCGCCGCCGCCGCCAGCCGCGGGCCGGCAAACCGCACCAGCACGCCGCCGTCGTCGATCCACCGGGAAAGGCGCTCGTGCACGTCGCCCGCGATGGTACCGATATCAGCGAGGATGATCATCGGCAGGCGCTGCTCGATGAACTGGTTCACCATCTCGGCCGGCGAGCCGCGCTCGGCAAGCCGCACATCCGCAAACGGGCTGAGCGCGCGGGAGAGATAGAACGTTGAGGCGAGGAGCGGCTGGGCCGTATCGACAGACGAGCCGGTGATCACGCCCACAGTTCGTCGGCGCCACCGCTTGTCGAGGAGCTGCACCGCACCGGCCGAACGTTCGCCTTCAATCTCGATCCGCGCGATATCGTTACGAATCTCGACCGGAAGATCGAGCTGCGCGTCAGTTTCGCGCTCGCTTAATTTGAAGCTGAATTCGGCTTCGCCCAAAGGCAGCCCCTTGAGATCAAGGGCACGGACGACGCCGACGTCGTTGCTACCGGTAGCGGCGCGCAGCACTTTCACACTGAACACGCCGGCCTCATTGTCGGCCGCCGCGAGTGCGCGCGCGGGCTTCACGCCACCCTCCACGACCGTAACGGGCCGCTTGTCCGCGAGACGGGCGAGTGCGACGACGAAGTCGGCAGCGTGGCCGGTATCGACGCCGTCCGACAGCCAGACGATCTCGACGTCCGGCGTGGCCATCAGGAACCGTTCCAGGGCCACAAGCGCTTCGGTGCGTTCGACCGCGTGGGGTTTGGGTTTGACGAGGCGCAGTCGCGCTTTTGCAGCTGCTGGGGTCTCGAGCGAAATGTCGCGCCCCGTCACCGACAGCGGCACCACCGCGACCCCGCGAGCGTCGGCATCCGCACTGGCGATCAGATCCTCGGCGGTGCGCATGCGCCCGTCCCAGGTGTTAGCGGTGGCGAAACCGTCATCGATGAGCAAGACCAGCGGCACCTTCGCGTTGGTGGTCGCGACGGGCGGGTTCCACAGCGGTCCGGCCGCCGCAATGATGACCAGCCCAGCCAATATGAGCCGAAGCAGGGTAAGCCACCATGGCGTGCGCGACGGCGTGTCCTCCTTGGGGATGATGTCGAACAGCATCCGGGTGGGAGGAAAATCGATGCGCCGCGGACGCGGCGGCACCAGGCGCAATAGCCACCACAGGATGGGCAGGCTCAAGAGCCCGAGCAGAACCAGCGGTTCGGCGAAGGCGAGGGGGATGCCGGCGATCATTGTTGTCGCTCCATCAGGGCGGGGGCGCGATGTCCAACGCCACCGCGCTCGCCGCCCAGTCGCTCATGCAGCTTGAGCAAGAGCTCGGTCGCCGGCCGGTCGGTGCGGTGAACGATGAAGCTCCAGCCGAGGCGCTCGGCCTCGGCGCGGATTTCGGCGCGATGGCGCGCAACTCTCGCCTGGTAATCCTCCCGCCAGTTCTCGGCGCGGCCAGCCGTGACCGTACCGGCTCCTTCCGGCTCGACGAATTCGATGCGCCCCGCGTAAGGGAAGGTCTCCTCTGCGGGATCGACGATCTGCACCACGTGACCCAGCGACCCGGCGGCCGACAGCCGACCGATGGTTGCCTTGATCTCCGCGAACGGGCTCCACAAATCCGAGAGCATGATGAACTCGGCAAGGGGAGCCGGCGCAAAAGCGACCGGCAGGCTGGTCCGCGCGCCGGGATCGTGGATCATGGTTTGAGAGGTCTTCTCGACCACGTTGCGCGCACCCGTCGGTCGCGTCAGGCCGGGGATGCCGACCCGTTCCCCGCCGTGCACGAGGATGTCGGCGAGCGCAAACGTAATCACCAGGGCGCGATGCACCTTGCTTTCGGCGGCGAGCGGTGAGCGGAACGCCATCGACGACGAACGGTCGGGCCAGATCCAAATCGTGTGGGCGGCTTCCCATTCCTGCTCGCGGACGTAAAGAAAATCATCGCGCGCCGAGCGGCGCCAATCCACCCGCGCGGCCGGTTCGCCCATGACAAAGCGGCGGTATTGCCAGAAATTCTCGCCCGAGCCGGCGCGGCGGCGGCCGTGCAATCCGTGGATGATGGTGGCGGCGATGCGCCTTGCCTCCAGGATCAGCCGCGGCATGCTCGCTGCGAGGGTCTGGCTTTCGCCAACCGCGTGTGGAACTGCCGCGACGTCGGGAGGCGCGGACGAGAATATAGCCATCATCCGATCCGCGACTTCAGGCGCCCCACCACTCCCGGAATGGTTTCACCGTCGGCTCGTGCTGCGAAAGTCAGCGCCATGCGGTGCTTGAGCACCGGTTCGGCAAGTGCGATGACATCATCCGCCGACGGCGCCAAGCGTCCGTCGAGCAGCGCGCGCGCGCGCACCGTGAGCATCAGGGCCTGGCTCGCGCGTGGGCTTGGGCCCCAGGCGATGAGCTTGCCGGTATCGCCCGTTTCCGGGC
>JASHYD010001295.1 GCA_030043175.1 Xanthobacteraceae bacterium
AGGATGAACTTGCCTTGGCCGCGAAGGAACTTGATGCGCAGGCGCGTCCGGATGGCGCGCGCGTGCTGTTCATCGGCGACCTCTACGCCAAGTCGAGAATCCAGATGCGCGAAATTCTCGCAAAACGCGGGCTGCCAACCACCGAAGACCACGCAGGAATTCCGGATACATCGTCGCTGCTCTATCTTGAAACGCAAGGGCAGTGGGTTCGCAAGGACAAGATTGCCTTGGCGGACGCAAAAACGGGGGTTCAAGGCAGTCCGCAATTCGCTTCAGCAGAACTTGGCAAGATCTACCTGGATTTGAAAGTTGATCTTGCCGTCAAGCAGATCCGATCCCTGCTGGCTGCCACTGAAAACAAAAGAGAAATTCAGCAGTGAGCGGCTGTACTCACGTTCCTACGGACGTTAGTAGCCTCGCACACCGCGGAATTTGTGACCGCGCACCGATACCGGACATGCGGGGCGGCTGGCCTCGATCACTGAGCTTACCGGCTTACGTCCGGCAGGAGTGTTGACGGGTTGTCTGGACGTAGGTCGCCGCGGCCGGCGGAGGCGCGCCAGACATCTCGCCCCATCTGGGCAGACATCGGGTGGGCAGACATCGGGCGACGCCTCGGATTCAGTAGCGGGCTTCCTAGCCGCTCGGATCACGTAGCTCGATCCTTGGCGGCGGCGCGCCGCCGTCTCATAAATTCGCGCATGTAGGCCTTGCGATCGCGACGCGGCATGGAGGAAGCCTCGCGCAGCTCCGCAATCGCCTTTTGCACGGCTGCCCTGACGTCGGCCAGCTCGCGCTCCAATTCGGCCATGCGGGCTAGCCAATTCGCCAGAACGGGAGAGGCCTCGAAAAATTGGGGCCTCGAAAAATGCCAAGCCGAACGCATTGGTAGTTGGTCAAGCTGCGACCGCTGCGCGCGCCCTCGCACGCGCGTGAGCCACTAAGCCTTGCGCCTCGAGGCCTTCGAGGCCTCGAAGCTCGATCGTCGAAGATTCATTGCCCTGCCACCGAATCCCAAGCCTTCGAGGATCGGTCTCGAGGAGAACTCAGGTACTTGACGGGCCTTCGGGCATCGGGCGCGGAGAATATACTTGACCCTAAATTTTACGCGCACAGAAAAAGGCAGGATATATAAAATATCTCCCAATCCAATCAGCACCTAATTTATAATCCATCGACCCGCCAGCCTTTCCAAGCGGTGTCGGACAGAATCTGCTCCCGCTGTTCTGGATATTCGTGGAGCAAAGTTCGAACCCTCGCGGCAACATCCGGCGGCATTGGCCTGCCTGCCCCCTGGAATTGAGAATAGTCCTCCTCGATGCGCATAATTGGCGGCTGCCCGGTCCGCTCCACCTTCCCCGATTTGTGGGAATCTGGCGTTCCAGCCATCATCTTCGTGGTGAACGCGGCGAGGATCAGCAAGCGCCACACAGACAGTCCGCCGCGCGGCGGCGCCGGCCTTGCGCTACTACCGCTGGGACCTTCCTGCCGTCGTGACGCCCATACTTGCGCTGCAGGAGCGCAAACAACGCTTTAACTGTCTTTGGCCTCAACACTCGTCGTTCCTTGGCTCATTGGAGCGCCGCCCATGCACGAAACAGTTCCGCCTGCCCTTGGATAGCCCCCTGTCCAAAAGCTTCTCCACGGTCGCCCTCACCTGCGTCACGACAGTCCGTCCGAAGCCGCTTCAATACGAAGACGCCTGCATAAGAAAGGCAGGTGAAAGGAGGCGGGAGACACCCGCCTCCTCCATCACTATCCTCGGCAGTTGCAACACAGCCCAAGGAGTGAGCCAATGAGTGATGACGAAGGCTTTTACAAGCTCGCAGCAATGGTCGGCGCACATGAGCGCCTCATCAGGGACTTGATAATTAATCAATTCGGACGGCTCGACCGCTCCCTCGATGCTTTTGACCAGTACGCCGGTAAAGTCCAAAACCAAACACAAATCGTCAGCTCGCCTGATGTTCATGCTGTTGAGCTGGATTATACAAATCAGTTGCTGACCGAAGCTCTGACCGTGACGCTTGCTGACTGTCGTCAGGAAATTCAAAAAGTGTTGGCCCAACGAGCCGCACAAAAGAATAAATAGCGGCCACCGCATCGGGTTGCCGCCGCTGCGCGGTTAGCGCCGTATCCAGGTCTGCGTTCATAACCATTGCTCCTGCGGTCCGTGCCCATGGTGCAAAAGTACTGTACCACGGGCTCGGCGCGAGGGAACGCCCCAGCCGGAAAGCTTCTCCACGGTCGCCCTCAGCGTCTCCTGGCCGACACCGCAGCCAGCAGTAACAGGACCGCGGCCGGATCGAGCATGCACGCAACTACCAGGATGAACCACCTCAGCACCGTCTCGTTATCGGCGCCGAGCAGCGTGGCCAGATATTTCACCGGCCCCAGGTCCGCCTCGACAAGGGCGCGCTGCCCCTCGACGCTCGCCTTCTCGACCTGCAGGCTGGCGAGTGCCCGCCTATTCGGCCAACCAGGCAGCGCTGCGCTTGCCGGCCGGCGTGACGCGGCTTTGCGCCTCAAGCTGCCGCTTGCGCAAAGAAATCTGTGCTCTCTTCGTCATGTGTCACCCTATCGGCTGGCACGCCCTGCGTTGCGGCTACCTCGCATCCGTCCACAAAAGGGTCTTTGAACGTCGCCAGTTCGCGCAATGCGATCGGTGCGCCGTTGGCGTCATATGTTTCCGCTGCCAGCGCCGGCGGTTGCCGCGGGTTATCGCGGCCAATGATCCAATACATGGCTTGCGTTGCTTTTATCTTATCCCCCCGCTCGCTGGCCGCGGCTCGGCGATGACGATCCCTGGCCCTCGGGGCTTGTGCAAACGGGGAGCCGAGAGCCGGGACCGGCGCACAGCCGCGAACAGTGGCGAGATTCGACCGCGCGCAACCAGGAAGGTAGCGTCCGGCTACCAAATGACCGAATGACAAATCTGACAATCGTCCCGCCTCTACGGCGCCCGCCGAGCGTTCCCTCGGGCTACCGCTCTGCCGAGCCAGTTCGGCCTGGCGAGCGTAGAAGGTCATCGCGGCGGCGTTCATTGCCGACTGCCGCACGGCAATTGGCATATTCCGGGGTCCGGCCTGACTTAGCAGAAACCCCCGGCACCTCACCTCAAGGGATGGGGGTTGGTGCCGGGGCTGCTCACGGTCCAATTGCCAAGAGCCGCTAGCGGCTTGAGTTGGCAACCACGAATTTGGCCGTGCAAATGACAAAAATGACACATACCGCGGGCGCATATGTGACATGCTTGGCTGCACGCCCGACACTGCAAGCATTTCGCCAAGTCGGCGCTCGGCGCGTAGGCGGATCAGGAGTTCTCGGACTGATTTAAAAATACCCCGGCGCCAGGTTGATGGGGCAACGCCGGGGGCGAGCGGTAACACAGTGGCGAGGGAACCGCTCGCCAGCCGACGTTGCAATCGATGATTTGTAAGATCAATTAAAAGAAATGACAGGATTTCGCCGCACGCTGGTTGCTCACGCGGCGAAGACATGGCGGGCCATTGGGGATGGTGCCATCGGCCGCTGGGCGCTCGCCGCGAGGCGGGCGCAAAAAAGAGAAGGCCCGGTGCTGAGCCGGCCTTTTTGATTCAACTGTCACGGCCCGTAGTTTTCGAGCCGAACATAAGCAGCGTCCAATGATCTTTCGACGGCGGCGCGAGGCACGCTCGGATGATCTCTCATCTTGTGTTCAGAGACGGGAAGGGAAATGGTGCAGTGGACACCATCCGCTTTCATAACAAACGTCGTTTGTGCGTCAAATTGATAGGGCAGCACCCGCTCGATCAACTCTCTTCCCTGCCCACGGCCTTGATGCCTGGCGTCTAAAGGCGGCATCTCCACGCCGCTTTCCTTCCAATCAAGGTGCAGCCAGGGCTTGGCATCTTCTACCAAGGTCTCTTGTCGCCACTGAACTGTGAGACGCCCATTCGGTTGCTTGAGTGCGCCATATTTGGCCCCATTGGTCATGAGCTCATGCAAGGCCATCGCGAGGGATTGAACTGTGCCGGAACGCAGAGGAATGCCTTTTGGTCCGTCGAGCGTGACCCGTCCGCGTTCTCCAACACTAACGGACTGCGCGGCCAACTCGGTACCAATCAATTCGTCGAAGGTAACCGGCCGCCTTCAGCGCGAAAGAGCAACCTCTGCGCGCGGCCCAGAACTTCAAGACGAGCTTGAAAGGTGGCGATGAAATCGTCCAACGTCTTGCTTGTTCTTCGTGTTCCCTTGGCCATCGTGCTCACAACGCCCATGAGGTTCCGGGTGCGGTGTTGGAGTTCCGCAATGACCGAACGAAGACGTCCTTGGCTCTCGCCGAGCGCCGCGGTGCGCTCTTCAACGCGCTGTTCCAGATCGCGGCTAAGTATTCGGTATCCTTCGAGGGCCAACCGCAGCACGGTAATCAGAAT
>JASHYD010001296.1 GCA_030043175.1 Xanthobacteraceae bacterium
CTAGGGTAATGAGTTGTCTCAGATCTCTCGCCAGCCCGGCTCGCCCTGTCGCTTGCCGCTAGCGGATCAGCCCTTCGATGTTGCGCGAGGACGTCATCAAAAAAAGAAGGCGCTCAGCGGCCACTCCAGGCCGCTTCAACAACAAACTGGAATGCCTCAGCATATCGCGTCATCAGTAAGTCGGCCGGTCTCATGAAACTTGAACGCTCGTCGCGGGCAAACCCGCAAAAGGGCTGCATCGCCCTACGCTGTCTCAGCCCAACGACGTGGATCAATGAACGGCTTGTGCGCAGCTTCATCCGCTCCTGCGAGCCTTAATCATCATGCTGGTCGCGACGCGAACCCGCGCAGGCGGCACCCGCTCGCCTCACTTGCGCGTGAGTCGCGTTGAAGTCGTTTCGCAGCGAGGGTCGCCCTGCAGCGGAGGGCCTGCACGCCCTTCCATATTGCGGTCATGCGTCGTCTCTTCATTGGCGAATTCTATCTGTTGCAGGCGGTCCTGGCTCCGCCCCACTCGGCTCGGCTATCGATGGCGAATCCAATCGCATTGGACTTAAGCTGATGCGATCGGCTACCTCCAGGGGCGCCGTTTTGATCAGGTGCGTGGCCAGAAGGTCGATGCGTTCACTGTCATTGCCGATTTGCGTGATCCAGAGATTTTCGATCTGCTGAGCATACTCGGTCGCGGTCAACATGCACCAGCGATTAACGCGCAACTTGCCGTCCGCAAGCGGAATCGCTGTCAGTTTCACGCCCATGCGGTCAAGCTCAGTGACAAAAACTTCAACGTCAAAGTCCGGCATTTCGGAGTCCCGCCCAGAGTTGCGAAACGGCTTCATTTGTAGATTGACGAAAGGTGCAGCCGTGTGAGGTGCGCACCCCGTGTTACGCCTTTGCCACGCTGCCCTACTCTGCGTCCTGACCGCCTGGGCAAACCCTGCCGGTTCGCAAGTGACCGGAGCGCCCTCCTAATCTGCGCCTGGAGGCCTGTTCGACGAAGCGTCCGCAACGCCTTGTCCACGCATTCCACATGCGAACGGGCGCAAGGGCGCATTGCGTGGCTCGCCAGCGGACTTGAGTATGTCGCCGGGCTGACCCAACAAGCCTTCGGCCGGCGGGGTGCCAAGCTGCGGCCCAGCCCCCTCGGCTCGGCGGATGATGAACCGCGCCTATTGCCTCGCGAGCTGGCGGATTTGCGATTTTAATCAGTCCTACGCGACATGCGCGATGGCGCCACAGTGCATGTCTGTCGCACCCAACTCAGGCCGATTGGCTTGCATATCCCGGCCAATATTTGCGAAATGCGCTTGGAGGGAGACTGCGAATTAAAGGTTTGAACGTCGTGAACGACCATCGTCCCTCATCAACCCTCAGCCGCCGCGCGTTTCTGATCCGCGCATTGCTCGCAGCGAGTGCCAGCGCGGCGATGCCATTTAATGTCCTTGCACGGAGTGCAAAGCGTTCCTTCGCGGCGTGGCGCGACGCGTTTCGCCGCCGCGCGGCCGAGCGCGGCGTGTCGGACGCGACCTATGCGCGCGTGATGGAAGCGGTCAAGCCCGATACCAGCGTCTACGCCGAGATCCGCTCGCAGCCCGAATTCAACGAAGCGCTCTGGCAATACATCAACCGCCGTGTGTCCGATTGGCGCATCATCACCGGCAAGGCGCGCGGCGAGGACTACGCGCCGCTGCTCGCGCGCATCGAGCGTGAGTACGGCGTCGATCGCTTCACAATGCTGGCGGTGTGGGGTATCGAGTCGAGCTACGGCGAGGTGATCGACAATCCCAAATACATGCGGCCGGTGATCCCGGCGCTTGCGGCGCTCGCCTGGGGCGAGCCGCACCGCCGCAGCTACTGGGAAGCTGAATTGCTCAACGCCCTGGTGATCATCGAGCGCGGCTGGAGCGAGCCCAAGGAGATGATCGGGTCCTGGGCCGGCGCAATGGGCCATACCCAATGGATGCCGGAGGTGTGGCTGCACATGGGCGTCGATTTCGATCACAACGGCCGCATCTCGCCCTATGGACCTCCGGACGACGCACTGGCCGGCACGGCCCGTTTCCTCGTCGAGCGCGGCAAATACCGCCGCGACGAAGCCTGGGGATGCGAGGTTGCGTTGCCGCAGCGGCAGGGCAGCGACCATGAGCATCGCACCTATGCGGCGTGGCGCGAACGCGGGGTGGCGCGCGCCGATGGCACCGCCTTTGCGCGCCCGGACGACAGGGCCAGGCTAACCGTACCGGTCGAGGGCGGCCCGGCCTTTCTGATCGGACAGAATTTTTCTGCTGTGATGACCTACAACCCGGCATTTTCCTACGCTCTCGCCGTCGTGCACCTCGCCGACCGCATCCGCGGCGAGGGTCCGTTCGTCCACCCGTTTCCCGGCAGCGAGCGGCTGATGACGCTCACCGAGGTGCAGGAACTGCAGCAACGCCTCACCGCACTCGGCTTTAATACCGACGGCAGCGACGGCCGGGTCGGTCGCGACACCCAGCGCGCGGTCCGAAATTTCCAGCAGAAGGTCGGGATGTCGCCGGCCGACGGCTATGCAGGTCTCAAGGTCCTGGCCCGGTTGCGCCAAACCTCCTGATGATGTCAGATGACGGATCTCAGATGAAAGACGACGGAGCCCAGAGATGACATCTCAAGTTCCGCGTCTGCAATCTGTGATCCATCGTCTGTCACCTGAAAGTATCCCATGTCCACACGCGAAGTGCTTCCGCTCGAGACCCGGCTGGTCGACGTCAGCAAGCTCGATACCGCCGCCATCGAGCGTCCGATCCCGTCAGGCACCAACGCGGTGGGCTTCGGCAGCGATGTGGTGGCGGAGGCGTTGCGTGATCTCGATATTCCCTACATCGCCCTCAATCCAGGCGCGAGCTATCGCGGGCTGCACGACAGCCTGGTGAATTATATCGGCAATGCGAGCCCGCAGATGCTGCTGTGCCTGCATGAGGAGGCGGCGGTTGCCATTGCGCACGGCTACGCCAAAGTCGCCGGCAAGGCGATGGCGGCGGCAGTGCATTCCAATGTCGGCCTGTTCCACGCCACCATGGCGATCTTCAATGCCTGGTGCGATCGGATGCCGGTCATCATCCTTGGCGCCACCGGCCCGGTCGATGCTGCCAAGCGCCGGCCGTGGATCGACTGGATTCACACCGCAGCCGACCAGGGCGCGATTGTCCGCAATTATACCAAGTGGGACGATCAGCCGGCATCACCGGCGGCGGCGCGGGAGTCGCTGCTGCGGGCATCCTGGCTCGCCAACGCCTCGCCTCAGGGCCCGGTGTACATCAATCTCGATGCCGACATGCAGGAAGCGCCGCTGGACAAGCCGTTGCCGCCGATCGAGGCCGGGCGCTACACGCCGCTCGTCCTCAGCTCGGCCCCTGCCGACCACATCAAGCAAGCGGCCGCATGGCTCAAGGGCGCGAGGCACCCAGTCATCCTCGCTGGCCGCGTGTCGCGCGACGTCACGGCGTGGAAGCAGCGCGTGACACTGGCCGAGGCGATCGGCGCTTACGTCTGCACGACGCCGAAAGTCGGAGCCGCGTTTCCGACCGACCATCCGATGCACCTCGATGCACCGCAGCCTTTCACCAAGGACGAGCTGACGCCGCACCTCAGAGAGGCCGACGTCATCCTCAGCCTTGATTGGGTCGATCTCAACGGCACCCTGCGCTCGCTCGGCAGCCCGCCGGCCGGCAAGGTGATCCAGATTTCGCTCGATCACCAACTGCACAACGGCTGGAGCATGGACTACCAGGGCCTGCCGCCGGTCGACCTGTTCATCGCCGCCCATCCGGATGTGGCGACGGCGGCGCTGGTGGAGGAGATCGGCGAGGCCGGCTCGAAGCCCGCAGCAGCGCCACGCGCTCTTCATCAGCCGACCGCGGGCAACAGCAAGCTTGGCATCGAGGATTTGGCGTATGCGCTGCGCGGCGCGGTCGGTGCGCGCGATGTCACGCTTACTCATCTGCCGCTATCGTGGCAGGGCTCGTTCTGGCACTTCCACCATCCGCTGGACTTCCTTGGGTCCGATGGCGGCGGGGGTGTCGGCGGCGGCCCCGGAATATCGGTCGGGGCCGCGCTCGCCCTCAAGGGCTCGGGCAGGCTTCCCATCGGGGTCTGCGGCGACGGCGACTTCCTGATGTCGGTGACGTCGCTATGGACTGCGGTGCACTACCGCATTCCCCTCCTTGTCGTGGTAGCCAACAATCGGTCGTTCTACAATGACGAGGTTCACCAGGAGCGCATGGCAATCCTGCGCAACCGGCCTGTCGACAACAAATGGATCGGCCAGAAGATGCTCGATCCGGAGATCGATATGGCGGGGCTCGCCCGCGCCCAGGGCGCACGCGGGTTTGGGCCGATTGTCACCCGCGACGGGCTGGCGACGGCGCTCGCAGAGGCCGTGGCGGCGGTGGAGAGCGGCGAAGTGGCGGTGGTCGACGTGCGCATCGAGCCGGGTTACGGCGCTCGCGATTCCGCTGCGGTGTCACAGAGGAAGTCGGGGTAGCTCCTGCATTGCCGGCAGAGGAGAGAATTTAAGAGCCGTGGAAGGCAAGCGACCCCCAGCGGCCGTAACTCGGGTTGAGCGAAGCAAAACCCGGGGCCGGCATTGCCGCATCGATCGGCCGTTCCCGGATTTCGCCGCGCCCAGTCCGGGCCGCGGTCCCGGTTGGGGAAATTTATGGCCAGCATAGCGACATTGCCAAAGTCGGGTGCCGCCGGCGCACAAACGCCGGCCGATGCCGGCATTCTGGTGGTCGATGACATCGTCAAGCAATTCGACACGCCCGAAGGACCGCTGACAGCACTGGAGCGCGTGTCGCTCAGCGTACGTCCCGGCGAGTTTCTTGCCGTGATCGGCCCGTCCGGCTGCGGCAAATCCACCTTATTCAACATCATCGGCGGCCTCATCGATGGCTACCAGGGCGCCGTCACGGTCGGCGGCGAAACCGTGCGCGGCCCGCATCCGGCGATCGGAATGGTGTTCCAGGAGGAGTCGACCTTCCCGTGGCGCACGGTGATCGAGAACGTCGCCTTTCCGCTCGAAATAGCCGGGATGAATAAACAGGAGCGGCTCGACAAGGCCAAGAAATTCGTTGCCCTGGTCGGCCTCAATGGCTTTGAGAACCGCTATCCGGCCGAGCTGTCCGGCGGCATGCGCCAGCGGGTTGCGATCGCCCGTACCCTCGCTTCCGGACCGAAGATCCTCTTGATGGATGAGCCTTTTGCTTCGCTCGACGAGCAGACCCGCCTGCTGCTCGGCGACAAGGTGCTGCAGATTCAGCAGGATCTTAAGCAGACCACCCTACTGATTACCCACAACATCACCGAAGCGGTTCAGCTGGCGGATCGCATTCTGGTGATGACGTACCGGCCCGGCCGGGTGAAACGCATGGTCGACATCGACCTGCCGCGCCCGCGCGCGTCCGATGTCGTGTCGAGTGAAGTGTTCGGCCGCTACGTGGCAGAAATCTGGAGCGATCTGCGCGAAGAGGCGACCCGCGGCATGCAGGATGAGGAATCCCGCACCCTGCACGCTGGAGAGGCCTCGTGAGCGCGGCAGCCCTCACCCGCACGCGGGTATTCCCGCTCGCGCTCGGACTGGGTGCGCTCGTGGCTGCCATCCTTGCGGTCGAGGGCCTGATCCGGATCGGCGCGATCAACCGCTTCATCGTTCCTCTGCCCTCGCAGATTGTGCTGGCTTTCGGGCGCGTCATCGTCGAGGAGGATATCGCCGGGCGCTTCCGGCTCACGTTCCTGGAGGCGCTCGCCGCCGGCGCGATGATCACGGTTGTCGGCGTTTCGTTGGGCCTGCTTCTGTTCCGGATCAATATCCTGCGCCGGGCGACCGAGACCTGGGTCGCGGCACTGGCGTCCGCGCCGACCGTCTTGATGTACCCGCTATTTCTGGTGATCTTCGGTCGCAACGCCTCAACCATCATCATGATGGGGTTCGTGGCCGGGCTACCGCCGGTGATCCTCAAGACCATCGAGGGGCTGACCGGAACGCGCCGCGTGCTCATCAATGTGGGCAGGAGCTTCAATCTCACCGCGACGCAATTGTTCACCAAGATCTTATTCCCCTCAGCGTTGCCGACCATTTTCGTCGGCATCCGCCTCGGGCTGATTTTCACTTTGATCAACGTGGTGGGTGTCGAGTTCCTGATCAATTTCGGCGGCCTCGGCCAGCTCATCAATGATCTCGCCGAACGCTATGACCTGCCCGGCACCTACGCGGCGATCTGTTTCGTCATCCTGGTCAGCGTGTGCTTTTTCGTTTTCACCGAATGGATCGAGCGATGGCTGAGGCCGGTCGACTGAATTTATCTGCCGCGCCCACGGTCGGCAGCAAGCTCCGGACCATGATCCGGGCCGAACCCGTGATGCT
>JASHYD010001297.1 GCA_030043175.1 Xanthobacteraceae bacterium
ACCACTTCGCCGGTCGCCTTGTTGATTGCGAACATGCGCCCGTCCAGCGCGATGGAAATCACCTTGTCCTTCCACAGCGCGACACCGCGGTTGTTGACCCCGCAGCAGGCGACGTCGCCGGCCCAGGCGCGGTCGGTGCCGGGGTCCATCTTCCATTTGATGACGCCCTTGTTGCCGGCCGAAAGGTCGATCGCATAGACCGAGCCCCAGCCATCCGGCACGTACATGACGCCGTCTTCGACCAGCGGCGTTGCTTCGAGATTGCCGAACGCATAGCGACCGCCGCTCTGGAATCCGCCGAGCGCAACCGTGAAGGCCGGCTTGAGATTCTTGACGGTCTCGGTGTTGATCTCCTTGAGCAGCGAGAAGCGGTGGCCCTGATAGTTGCCGTGGTGGAGTATCCAGTTCTGCGGTTCGCGTTGCGGATTGAGGGCGCGGTCGTTGGTCATGTCGGCGGCATGGACCGGCGTCAACGCCGTAGCTGCCAGCAATGCCCCCGTCACCGCGCTAGCAAAAAGCTTCGTCCTCATGGCGTTTCCCTCCGGTTTGCCAGCATCCTATTTGCCGGCCTGGCGATCGCTCCTCGGGCCGCTAAAGCGATGCCCCAGCGACTTGCCTGTGAGCGCGCGTCCCGCCCCTCAAAGGAGAGGCGGGCGAGACCCTCCCACCAAAAGGAGCGGGCATCGGTGCGAGCCACTACAGAGCGAACACGTACAACATCGATGCGGTCGAGGTGTTTTTCAGCTCAGGCGCGCCCTGCATGACGAACGGCGATTGACGCGAACCCGCCAACACCGCGATGTATTGCTTGCCATTCACCGCATAGCTGATCGGCGGGGCGTTGATGCCCGTACCGGCGTTGAACGACCACAACTCCTTGAGGGTCTTGCCGTCGTAGGCAGCGAACGTGCCGTCAGGCTGACCGAGGAAAACCAGGTTGCCCGACGTCGCCAGGACACCGCTATAGGCGGGATAATCCAGGCGCAGATTCACCTTCGTCTCGCCGGTGATGGGATCGATGGCCTTGAGCGCACCATAGAGCCGATCGACAAGCTTGAACCCGCCTCCGGTGAAGCGGTCACGCGGTTTCACCGCCCCGCCCTGATCCTCGAAATCCTTCTGCTCCACCGTATCGATGGCGTTGCAGCCCTCGACCGAGGAAACGTAGATCAGGTTGAGGCCGGGGTTGAAGGCGCTCGGCTCCCAGTTCTTGCCGCCGAAATGCGATGGGCAGAGCCGCCCGGATTGCGGTTTCGCACGCGTGCCGTGGCTGCCCTCGTTATAGATCTGAATATCGGCATTCGGTTTGTAGTTGAGCGGCAATCCGGTTTTGGGGTCGAGCCCCGGCGTCCAGTTGAGTTCATTGACGTATTGTTTGCCGGCGACGAACGAACCGTTGGTGCGATCGAGTGCGTAGAAGAAGCCGTTGCGCGCTGCGTGGACGAGGAGCTTGCGGTCCTCGCCATTGACGTTGGCGTTGATGATCGGGTGCTCGGAGATTTCATCGAAGTCGTAGGGGTCCTGCGGCGTGTATTGAAAGCCCCATTTGATCTTGCCGTCGGTCGGGCTGACGGCAAGTACGCTCGCGGCCCATTTGTTGTCGCCCGGGCGATATTCGATGTCCCAGTCGGGCCCGGCATTGCCGATCCCTTGGTAGAAGGTATCGCTTTCAGGGTCGTAGGTCGCGGTCTCCCAAACCGACGCGCCGCCGTGCTTCCAGCGCTCCTTGCCGTCCTTCCAGGTCTCGTTGCCGGGCTCGCCGGCGCCCGGGATGGTGTAGGTGCGCCACGCTGCCTTGCCGGTGTTGAGGTCCGTCGCCTCGATGAAGCCGCGGATGCCGAATTCGCCCCCGGCCGGGCCCACGATGGCGAGGTCGCGCACGATGAGCGGCGCCATCGTCAATGTCTCGCCGAGGGCGGGATCGGCGATCTTGCGCTCCCAGGCGACCTCGCCGGTGGCTTTGTTGATCGCGAACATGCGGCCATCGAGCGCGATGGAAATCACCTTGTCCTTCCACAGCGCGACACCGCGGTTGTTGACCCCGCAGCAGGCGACGTCACCGGCCCAGGCGCGGTCGATGCCGGGATCCATCTTCCACTTGATGACGCCTTTGCTGCCGGCCGAAACGTCGATCGCATAGACCGAGCCCCAGCCGTCCGGCAGGTACATGATGCCGTCCTCGACCAGCGGCGTCGCTTCGAGATTGCCGAACGCGTAACGCCCGCCACTCTGGAATCCGCTCAATGCGACGGTGAATACCGGCTTCAGGTTCTTGACCGTATCGGCGTTGATCTCCTTGAGCAGCGAATAGCGGTAGCCCTGATAGTTGCCGTGATGGAGCACCCAGTTCTGCGGTTCGCGCTGCGGATTGAGGAGTCGCTCGT
Source organism: Xanthobacteraceae bacterium (assembly GCA_030043175.1). The sequence goes on from JASHYD010001297.1 coordinate 2,385, forward strand.
TCGTCATATCGGCGCTGCGCGCCGGGGTCAGTGCGCCTGTGATCAGCAATGAGCCGACAAATGCGCCGGTGAGGGACTTCGCGATCATGGCATTCCTCCTTGGTGATCGCCGGCATTCAGCCGTCCGGCGTTTATTGGTGTTTCCCGAGACTGTCATCGTCCGGATCGACTCCTACCCGTGCGGTGTGCCGGAGGCGGCGGATAGGGGGCCGGCCACGATGTGCTCCCTCTCCCTGCTGGCTGGGAGCCGCCTCTCCCCGCAAATGGGCAGAGGCGACCGTCCCGCTGCCCCCGCACGCCGAAAGGATAGCAAGGGGAGCATCAGCCACGCGTCAACGTGCGTTACAAGGTGAACACATACAGCATCGAGGCTGTCGATGTGTTCTTGAGTTCGGGCAAATTCTGCATGATGTTGAGTGGCTGGCGCGCGCCCACCAGCACGGCGATGTATTGCTTGCCGTTCACCGAATAGCTGACGGCTGGGGCGTTGATGCCAGTGCCGGTGTTGAAGCTCCACGCCTCGGCCAAGGTTTTGGCGTCGTAGGCGGCGAAGGTTCCGTCCAGGTGACCAAGGAACACCAGGTTGCCGGCGGTGGCGAGGGCGCCAGAGAGATTGGGGTATTTAAGCTTTGCAGCGGCCTTGGTCTCGCCAGTGACCGGGTCGATCGCTTTGAGACCCCCATAGAGCGTGGCCGGCCAATCGGGCGCGCCACCAGTAAACCTATCGCGGAATTTCACCGGCCCGCTTTGGTCCTCCATATCCTTCTGTTCGGCGGTTCTGATGTCGTTGCAGCCCTCGATCGATGGCACGTAGAGCAGGCCCAGTTCCGGATTGTAGGCTGACGGCTCCCAATTCTTGCCGCCCTGGATCGACGGGCACAGCCTGTCGCTGAGGGGCCTGGCGCGCGTGCCGTGGCTGTTTGCGGTGTAGTACTGGACGTTGCCCGCCGGGTCGTAGTTGAGCGGGTGGCCGGTTTTGGGATCGAGCCCGGGGGTCCAGTTCAATTGGTCGACATACTGCTGGCCGGCAACGAACGAGCCGTTGATGCGGTCGAGCGTGTAGAAGAAGCCATTGCGGGCCGCATGGACCACGAGCTTGCGGTCCTCGCCGTTGACCCTGGCGTTGATGATCGGGTGCTCGGAGATTTCGTCATAATCGTAAGGATCGTTGGGGGTATATTGGTAACCCCACTTGATCTTGCCGTCGTTCGGGCTGAGCGCCAGCACGCTCGCGGCCCATTTGTTGTCGCCGGGGCGATATTCGGCGTCCCAGTCGGGA
>JASHYD010001298.1 GCA_030043175.1 Xanthobacteraceae bacterium
TCCTGACTGTTGTTCGAAGCCGCCCCATGCGGTCTCGATGGCGGTCTTTAGGCGATGGGACGGCCGATCTGCACCCACAGGGCCGCAGCGCAGTGGAGGACGGCGGCAGCCGAGCTTCTTGGCTCGCGAGGAATGCGCGCCAGCGCAGGGGAAGAAGGTCGGCGGGAGCCGTTGCAGGGACAAGGCCGGCCGGCGCCAGACCCGCCACAAAGAGAGACCGCCTGGGTGCCCGGGCACAGTCTTCCCAGAGAAAACGACGCAGGATCAGTAACGCCACCGGCAGAGAACGCCTGCCGCCAGATCCAACCCGCCACAACGAGCAAGGGCGCCATTCAGCCGAAGCACGACACGAGCGGCTCCACGTTGGAGACGCCATCAGTACTCGGAAAGACGCAGGCAGCACGGCGGACAAGAACATAGAGCCGCTGAAATCTTGGGCTCGGTCGACGGTCCCGGCAACGTTCTCGACCGCCTTGCCAAGACGCTTGCGGTTCACCTTTCGGAGTTTTTTGTGGAGCCCGCCAAGGGCACCGCGCCGCCGCAGCCATTGAGAAGCGGCCGGCGACCGTTGATGCGGCGCCGCAACACCGCGAGTAAGGTGGGCAGAGGTGATCAGCTGGTCGCCATCTCCTTCGCGCTCGCCATGCAGGAAAATCAAGCACCAAGAGCTGGCCGATCGCGCCGGGCTCTCCGCCCGTTATCTCGACTCGATCGAATGCGCCGCAGTCTCGGCGGGCGTCGGTGCTGGAGCAGCTCGCTCGGACGCTCGGCGTCGATCCATGCGAATTGATCCGCTTGCCGTCACGGCGCTCGCGCCGCTGAAACGGGAAACACCCGGCGCTCGTGCGACTGCTGATAGCGCAAGTGTTCGGTAGTGCCCTCATGAAAAATTGCCCTGTGGATTGCGTTGTTTTCACGTCTTGAACCCGCGCCGCGAGTCAGTCGAGAACCGCGGCGGTGACGTGCGCCGCAGAGCGTGCAAGCACACTCAAGGCGTTGCTGATCGCGATGAGCAATGAGAAATAAGAACAGACCCCGCGCCCACGCTCGGACCCGCCGTGATGAGGGCAATCGGCCGGGACCTGCGCCTGATGTACAACGACATGATCGCTGAAGGGGTGCCGGAACGTTTCGCCGAGATTCTGCGCAGGCTCGACGATCGGAACAACAAGGGGGAGACTCGATGACGCTCGTACTCGGCTCGGGTTCAGGACCGCATCGGGGGACGGGAACCGCTCGATTGGGGTGAACACGACTATGCCGTTCTCGAGGAAATAAAGATCGGTCGCATCTACCGGCAGCAAATCCGCGGTGACATGAAATGGATGCGTCCTGTAGACGGTGCCGGCCACGGTGCCAAACCAGGGTATTGCCGACACGCGGGAGGAAGCAAAGGCGGCGTTAGCCTCGCGCTACCAGCAGGTGAAAGGCGGGGAATGATTGGGGCGCTACCTCGAAAACGTGGTCTCAGCGCAGAACAGTGCCACGCGCTCGCCATGCTCGCCGACGCTGGGCGAAATGGCGTCACCGCCGCGATCATATTGGCGAACGGGTTCCAGACCAAGATGCTCGCCCACCTTGACCGCGACGGGCTTGCTACAGCAATGATAGCCGAGCGCGTGAAGGACGGCGGCAGGACGATCGAGGTCATCCGCTTCAGGATCACCGCCGCCGGCCGGAGAGCGCTGACCAGTCAACCTAACGCTTCCCTTCCTTCCGCACCCAGAATGGCCGGGGCTCTGTCTGCTCACTTCCCCGCCAAGCCCGGTCCGCGCAGTTTGTCCGGCCGGAACACTGCCGCAGCGGTGGCGTTGGATTGCTGCCTGGGGCGCAGCTGCGAGCTCACCCCACGCGGTCCTGGCTCTTATTCCAAGGAGCTTCGGCAGCGCAGGAATTTCAGCTCGTTGTCCCATGGCACGCGCGCCAAGGAGCAGCCAGGGCAGTCGGCCACCGATAAAAAGCAGCGCGGCAGCCTAATTTGGCAGCCTCGTTATATGAGGTGCCTATGAGAGGTATAACTGTTTTGGGCCACAAGGCATGGTAGTATCGCTTTGCTCATCAAGAGTAGGCCCCGGCGCTGATGAGAGGCCTCCATGACGAAGCGCGCCAAGCCGCCGACGGCGCCGTCCATCAAAGTCACACCTCGTCTTCTTGCCCCAGATAGCGGCGAGCGCAGCACTACGGATTGAATATGACGGAATTGGAAGAAGCTGAATTACGACTCCGACGAGCAAGCGCCCAGCGCCAGTGGGCAGCGAGGCAAAACGACTACGAGCTTGAAGAGGCTCTTGCCCGCGAGAGTCATCGTTGCTGGGTTGAGGTCGAACGACTGAAAGCACAGGTGACGTAAGCGCCGCCTGCTTTATTTTTTGATCGAACAATTTATTCAAGGCGGCCAATGGTGTACGCCCGCAAGCCGCAACAACCGCCACAGCGCGCGTCAGGCTCATCGCGTGGCCCCACACGCCGGGCAGCCACTGCCGCGCCGCCGCGACTAAGTAGGCTCCTCCTGACAGAACGGCGGCACATCCTCCTCGGCGAGGCGCTTCGGCAAGGCGAGTAGATGTTCGTGCGGCCGCCGGCCAGAACCCGGCTTGATCCCAAGCACCGCCAATTCCACTAAATGCGCGAGCGACGATCTGATGCTCATTGGCCCGGCGCCCACGTGGGCCGCCATCTGCCGCCGCCGATGCATGCTCATGCCACCGGGCGAACTGCGCTGCCGGCACAAGCTCGGCCATCTGATTGACGTGCAGCGGGCGGGGCTCGGCGACGGTGGTCATGGCGCCTCTTGTGGCGGGGCCGGTCAAGCCGATTCAACGCGACCACGCTTTAGAGCGGGCACCGCCACCACCGGCAACGCGCCGTTTTTTGGTGGATAGTTGGAGGATAGACGCGGCTTGAGTTGGTTGCGCGACGGTCATTGCTGGATGGCTGATATACGCGGGGAATGTCCTTTAATTAGGAGGCGGGCAACCACGATTGGCCTCCGGCCATACCCCCCGCCACCGGGCTTCCGGCCCCAATTCTGAAGGGGGAAGAACTACGAGAATGCGCGGTTGGATCGCACGAATGCGCTTCAAGCGCCAGACGATGATGCTAGTACGCCGCATTTTTGCGACATACGGATCAAAGGCGACGGCCGATTTCCTTCAAACGGCGTTCGGACACAAACTTGGCCGTACGCTCTCGGATCAGGCCGCGTCGGAGTTGCAGCCGGAACAAGCGGCGTGCATCATCGCAATAATGACGCTCGGTACCGTG
>JASHYD010001299.1 GCA_030043175.1 Xanthobacteraceae bacterium
GACTTCGCGAGTTCGACGTCATTGTGCTTGCTCTCGTGTTTGAGGCGTTTGTAGTGATTGTGAACCGCGACCGAGAGCACCTTCTTGGCGTGGCTCTGGCCAATGACATAGTCGTTGAGAACCTTGCCGAGTTCCTTTGGTGTCGGGATGTCGCGCGACTTCTCCGGCGAGGACCTGGTTTCCTCGTGGACGATGTCCTTGCACAGCTCGACGCACTCGTTGCAGATGAAGGCTTTCGGTCCGGCAATGAGCTTGCGCACCCCGTGCTGGCTTTTGCCGCAGAATGAGCAATGAAGCGTGTTCTGCGTGCTGCTGCTGATTGTGCTCATTGTTTGGCCATGCCTCGCATTGTTTTATTGGAAGGGGCGCGCTTTGGCTCTTGATCGGGCAGATCAAAGAATGGGTCAGCTTTTTTGATCGCGTCCGCATCTGCACGCTATCGAGACAGGAGATCAGTTGCGCGTAGCTTGAACCACCTTGGGTTGTCATGCCGACACGTTGGGTCTTCTGAGCACGGACATCCTGCGCCCAATTCTTTACCAGCATTTCCTGCGCCGCCAGTGCATCAGCCACATAATCGAAGCAGCCTCGCTGCCCAGCGCCCGCATTGGCGCTGCGGATAGCGCCCTTGACGAGGGCGCATCGTTTGCCGAGGGTCAGGAACTTGACGCCGCTCGGTCGGCGCGGATTCCGCCCGGCTATGTCGGCATGATGCTTTCGCGCAAAGAGGCGACCCGGCTTCTCAACAGAATTGGTGGCAAAGGGCGGTAGAATTAAGGGGCTAATATACCAAGCTCCGCCGGCTTGCGCAGCGGATCCAGCATGCGTTGCCGCTACCCCCGGCAAGAAGCCCGCAATTGGATGACGCGCAAGGGGAGGCCGTCAAGTATAATTTCTGTTTTATCCATAGCCAGTTACCGCCGTACTTACGGATACGCCGCCGGGATTTTGCAGAGGTGTACTTTGGAAATTTGCTACTCCTTAAACCGGTAACCCACCCCATAGAGCGTTTCGATCATGTCGAACGAATCTACGGCCTGCTTGAATTTCTGTCGCAATCGCTTGATGTGACTGTCGATTGTACGATCATCAACATAAACTTGATCATCGTAGGCGGCATCCATCAGGGCGTTGCGGCTTTTGACCACGCCTGGACGCGTGACGAGCGCCTTCAGGATCATGAACTCAGTGACGGTGAGCGTGACCGGTTCATTCTTCCAGGTGCAGGTGTGGCGCTCAAGATCCACGCGGAGCTGGCCGCGCTCCAGCACCTTGGCGCCATCGGCTTCCTTCGTTACGGTGCTACCCTTGGAGGCGTAGCGGCGCAGTACGGCCTTGACGTGCTCGACCAGCAGCCGCTGCGAGAACGGTTTTCGGATAAAGTCATCCGCACCCATCTTCAGGCCGAACAATTCATCGATTTCCTCGTCCTTGGAGGTCAGGAAAATCACCGGCACATCGGATTTTTGTCGCAGACGACGCAACATCTCCATGCCGTCCATGCGCGGCATCTTGATATCTAATATGGCGAGATCCGGAGGGCTTGACTCGAAGCCCTCGAGCGCGGACGCGCCGTCCGTATAGGTCATGATCCGGTACCCCTCGGCCTCCAACGCTATGGATACGGAGGTCAGGATGTTGCGGTCATCGTCGACGAGAGCGATAGTTGGCATGAATGCCTCCTAGCATGTATCGCCGCACCCCGGGCCCAGCCTTTCGTCACGAAGCCCGCCAGGGGGGCGGAACTGTGACGAGGAACGGCAACATTGAGGTATTTGCAACCACCGAGGATGAAATGTGACGTGGCCAAAGTAGAAAAAATGCGACTTTGCCGCGAATAATGCTCGATCGATTTCCGGAAACGCGAGGGGATCAAGCCGACATGGAATCCGCCACGATCAAATCGAGCCGCGTCAGGTTGTGCTGACGCATTGAAAATGCGTGGTAGGCGTCGGCCTACGTGGGGCAGGTCCCAGCAGGGTGAGCCGGCTCGGCAACGCCGCTTCAATCCCGAGCTGAAGAAGGCTGACACGGAGGCCGTCAGCTAATCAGTCATCAGATCCGGCAGATCGAGGATGCTCCGTTGGAGCGTCTGGAGCGCATGTCCAATGATGGACCACACGCAATGGTGCGTCCGTTGGCGCGCGTGATCGGCATTGGCATCGAGACGGCTGACATGCGGTGCAGGAGGTGCTGTCGCGAACGAAGCGCGACCGACGGGCTGTACCACAGTGCCAGGCCACCGCGGCGGAATTCATCAACGGCCAGACGCATTAGCGGTCCTCGGGCCGTTGAGATTGAGAGTCCAATCGGAGAGCGAACTGGCACCTGAATTAGAAGTCCGTGTAGCCGCCGGGCATGGCAGGCGCTACCGCGTGCTTCCTCAGCACCTCGGAGATTTGGAGAAAATCGTTAGTCCGACGCGGGATGCGCGGCAAGACCAAGTCGTTCGGCCGAAGCTCGATCCGTACTTGATGCGCCTTTTCAGTTGGACCACAAGGTTCACCTCGAAGAGTCTTTGAGAAAGGGCTGGCTATTTGACCGGCCAGCCCCCATGTTGGTTGTTGCCTCTGGGATTCATTCACTCCCCCCATCGGCTGTGACGCGAGGCCACCAGGGCACGGCCTATTTGAGCACTGACATTCGACTGAGCCGGTCGCGTGTGCACCGGGCGCTCGCGCGTCAAAGTCATGCCCAAATGCACTTGAAGAGGAGCCGAAGCCAACCCTATGCAGGTACTCGTCCGCGATAACAACATCGATCAGGCCCTTCGCGTCCTGAAGAAGAAGATGCAACGGGAAGGCGTGTTCCGCGAAATGAAGCGGCGGCGCTTCTATGAAAAGCCATCAGAACAGGCGGCACGAGAAAAATCCGAGGCGGTGCGCCGCCTCCGCAAGCTTGCTCGCAAGCAGGCGGTGCGGGAAGGACTGATTGCCGCGCCGAAAAAAAAGGCAGCACCGCTTCGCAGAGGTGCCGCGGCGCTCCCGTTGCCCGCAAATCCTAGACCGATTGCAACGAGGTGATCCCGTGCGACTCTTTATTTTCGAATCAGATGCAAACACCGGTTTGGGTTTGCGAGCGTTCGCTGGAGACGCGGCGGGCCGCAAGCTGCCGGATCAGTTTGGTCCCTGGCGGCAAATTGGTGCGGTCCGATCCGAGAGCGCACCTCCTTACAATCTTTCCCGCGATACAATCGAAACGGCGATCAGCGCTCGTGGCTTTCAGCTCTGGCGCGTCAAACCAAAGGCAGCGAAACCTGCATAATGCTCGGCAGACTTCCACCTGACTCGACCAAGAACAGCGCCGTGTCTGAGGAACAATTCTCGTCAACCGCCGTTGGTCCACGCAAACTCCACACATCAGGCGGCACGGCGCTACGCGATATAAAAGCGAAGGAGATCTTCATGACCTCCAAGGAAAAAGCCGAACTCCTTTTCAAACAGGAACCACTATCCGGTGGCCCAAGCTCGATACCCGAGTATGAACAACGTGCGCGCGTGGAGCGCACAAAGATCGCCAAGCTTCGCGTGTTACGCCTCGCGCGCGAAGCAGAGTTGGCCCCCAAGCCGGAACGGGCGGTGCGACGGCGAAGTCGGCATCCTTATCCTTAGCTATCACGCGTGTGGAACCGTCCTCTAAGAAGCGGTAGATCATGACGCGAGTGAAGCAGATCAAACCACGTAGCTCGCGGGCGACACGTGTGGAGTAGGTCTCGGGAGCGGTTGAGATCGGCCGAACGCGTCCTACCGGCGAGCGGCTGAGAGTGCACGCTCGACTTCTATGATGATCAGCCCGTCGGATCGATGCTCGGTTATGTCGATGTCGCCGCGGGCCGCCAGGGGTTCCCGGCATTTCTGACGTAGTGGGAGGCAAAGCGCGCGATCCATGGGCGGGCGTCCGATCGAGCGAGCGGGTAATGCGCTCGCGGCCGGGCTTGACGCGATTGACGGTTGTGATCGCGTCGTCGCCTATTGCGACCAGGCGCTCGATCGGTTCCGCGGCAGGAAGCTCATGGCCAGGTCACGCTGAGAACGGTGCCTGATCCGCCACCGGCGGACACGCGGGCAGCGTTGGCCACGCTTCGGCGGCGCTTGGCAGCGAGAACCAATACCCGAGGCAGCAAAGCTGAGAGCAGATGGCCGCTACAGCTCATTGTTCGCGCGGACTCTGCCTTCCGGTTTTCACCCGGCTGCTATCGGTGCGCGACAGGCCCCGGACGGCTCGGCGTGAGAGCCGTGCTCGCCCGACCGATCTGCGGTGTGCCTGATGGCGGCATCTGTGGCTTGCCGGGCGGCGGTAGGCTCGGCTTGCGGTCGCCAAGCCAGAGCATGTCATAGCCGTCGCCGAAATAGACCGGCTTTCGGTGTTCGGTCCATAGATAAAGCAAGGTACAGCAGGAACACCGCGATCCACATCGCCGGCAATCCGACCGTCTCGTAAACAGCGACGATCCCGAAGAGGATGCCGCCTACGAAGGCGGTGAAGAACACCCAGAGGACGCCGCGCCAGAATAGCATCCTGGCCTCTTCGATCGAGGTGCCGGTTATCCAGAAAATGAATTTTCGAAGGTTCATGCCTCGACCACCTGCGGTGCGGCCGCCTTTGGGCACGACGCCCGCGATATCCACCACGCGGTGGATACAGCGCGCATCACCCCTGCGCTTCCAATTGCCCGCCACGCGCTCGTAAGCACTGTGCCAATCCCCGCAATTCCGCTATTTACCGCTTCCCAAGCCTGCCCGCCGATATCCTGCTGGCACCGCTGGCATCCTGACGACAAGGAATATTCCGTGCCCGACAAATTCGCCGAACTGCGCCATCAGCTCGCCGTCGCCAACCGCATCCTCGCCCACGAGGGCGTCATCGATGCCTTCGGGCACGTCAGCGTTCGTCATCCCGGCGATCCAAGCCGCTATTTCCTGTCGCGGTCGCGGTCGCCCGAGTTGGTCGAGCCCGGCGACATCCTCGAATTCGATCTCGACTCCGAGCCCATCGAACCGCCAACCGTACAACTCTATTCCGAGCGGGTAATCCATGGCGAGATCTTCAAGGCGCGGTCGGACGTGGTCGCGGTCTGCCATCACCATGCGCCAGCGGTAATGCCATTCTGCATCAGCGGCGATCCGATCGTGCCGGTGTTCCATCTCGGCGCCGCGCTGGGGGCGGTGGCGCCGTTCTGGGATAGCCGCGACGAATTCGGCGACACCAATTTGTTGGTGGTGAAACCTGCCGAAGGCGCTTCGCTCGCCCGCGCGCTTGGCAAGCACTCGGTCGTGCTGATGCGACGCCATGGCGCAACCGTGGTCGGCGCGAGCCTGCGCGAGCTGGTTTTCCGGGCCATCTATTCCTGCGACAATGCCCGCTACTTGAGCGCAGCCAAGCAGCTCGGCAATTTCTCCCCGTTGACGCCGGGCGAGATCGAGATGGCACAAGCGATCTGCCGACTTCCGGGCGCACAGAGTCGGGCCTGGGAATACTGGGAGACGCGGCTCGCCAAGCGCGGCGGCATGCCAGCCACAGGAACGCAGGCCGCCACCCCTCACCGCCCCGGTTTGCGAGGGAGGGTCAAGCGGGCGGCGGGGCGGCCGGCCAAGACAACCGGCAAAAAGGCGGCGGCGAGGAAACCCGTCACCACCAAGGGAGGAAAGCGCAAGTAACCCATCCTGAAGGCTGCCTGAAGGCGAGGGCTTTTGCCCCAACCTCAAGGCGGTGGGTTACCAGGGTAGGACGGGACTATGGCCCAAGCTACGTTGCAGAGAGGTTCAAGACCGACGTCCGAATACTTCCTCAGTTCGAACCTCTCGAAGGCAAGGCAGCAGACAATGGCCCACAAGAGCAGCGTCAAGAGGCGCGTAAGGGCAAAGTTTAGGAGAGGAAATTGTCGGTATTCGTTCTCGATCAGCGCAAGCGGGCGGTCATGCCATGCTGCGAGAAGCGGGCTCGCCAGCTTCTCGAACGGGGCCGGGCGGTTGTCGACCCCCGCTACCGGTTCACGATCCGCTTGAAGGACCGCGTCGGGGGCGATCTCGACTCCGGCGGCAGGACCACCGGCATTGCCGTCGTTGCCGACGAGGATGGCAACAAGCCGGCGAAGGTTCTCTGCCTGAGGTTGCTCAACCGGGACGACGGCAAGGCTGGCTTGAGCCGAGCCTTCGACACCGGGTCGATACCCTGCATTTCCCGGCGCAGGCGGTTGCATCGCTTGGCACCGGTTTCAGCGATATCCGTCAAACGCGTTCGGTTCGACATGCAGCTCTGCGAAAACCCGGAAATCTTAGGTGTCGCGTATCAGCAGGGAACGCTCGCCGATCACGAAATCCGGGAATACGTTTTCGAGAAATTGCGGGCCGAGGTGCCACCAGGCAACAAGGCCGGGACCCACGTTGGACCTGTCGCGGTTCGTGGCAGCGGCTCTTTGAGAATGAGCAAATCAACCCCGAGTACTGCAAACTTCTCCATCGCGCGGACGGCTATTGCTACGCCCGGCAACCCGCGCTTCCTCCCCGTCCTGTAGAACGGGGTTTCCAACGCAGGAGACTCTGATGAAAAATGCCGATTTCTCCAGGCTTGCACTTGCTCTGCTTGCAACTGCACTGGCCATTTCCGGGGTCCGGGCGCAGGAGACCTTGAAGGTTGCCATCGGCCAGATCAACAATTGGGAAAATCAGGCGCCGACGCTCGGCCAGGAGGCCGGCATCTTCAAAAGGCATGGCCTGGTGCTCGAGACGTTCGGCACCGCTGGCGCCGGCGAGACGCTGCAGCCAATCATTTCCGGCAGCGCCGACATCGGCATCGGAGTCGGGATCGCCGGCGCCATGCGCGCCTTCTCTACGGGTGCGCCGGTCCGTATTCTCGCGCCGGCATTCACCGGCACAGCCGACCTCTATTGGTATGTGCGTGCCGACTCGCCCCTCAAAACCTTCGCAGACGTGACGGCCCGCAATACCATCGCATACTCGACCAACGGATCGAGTTCCCACAATATTGTGCTCGCATTCATCGACGAACTCGGTCTCAAGGCAAAACCGACGCCCACCGGCAGCCCGCCCGCGACTCTCACGGCAGTGATGTCGGGCCAGATCGACATCGGCTGGGCGGCACCGCCCATCGCCATGCAGGAAATTAGGGACGGCAAGGTTCGCATCGTAGCGCGCGGCAGCGACGTCCCATCGCTCCGCGGGCAGACCGTGCGGGCGACCATCATCAATGCCGAGCTGCTGCAGAAGCACCCGGACGCCGCGGCCCGCTTCATGGCCGCCTATCGCGAGACGATCGACTGGATGTATTCCGACCCCCAGGCGATCGAGCTCTACGCCAAGAGGATCGACAAGCCGGTCGACATCGTTCGCGACATCATCAAGACATTCTATCCGAAGGAAGCCCTGCAAACCGACACAATGGCCGACGTGCCTGGAATTCTGCGCGATGCGGTAAAACTCAAGTTTCTCCGCGAGCCTCTGAGCGAGGCACAGCTCAATGAGCTGATCCGCACGCCGCCGCGGTGAGTGCGCCGAAACCCCGATGGAGACATGCCGATGAAACACCAACGCAAACGCGCCCCCACACGGCGTCGCGTGCTCGCCGGCACCGCCGCCGTGGGCGCGCTGGCATTTGCCCCCGCCGTCGTTCGCGCGCAGGCGAAATCGCTCAAGATTGCCGTCCTCTTGACACGTTCTGGTTATCTTGCCCCGGCCGGCCAGAGCTGTCACCGCGGCGCCCTGATCGCCCCGAAAGTGCTGGGCGATTATGGCTATCAAGTCGATCTCGTCCATGTGGACGTCGAGTCCAATCCGGACGTTGCGCGCAATCAGTGCGAACGGGTCATCAATGAGGGCGTCGACGTGATCGTCGGCGCCTTCGACTCCGCCTGTACGCTTGCCATGGCGCAGGTGTGCGAGCAGCGCCAGGTGCCGCTCGTCGTCAACATCGCCGCCGCGCCCGCCCTCACCGAGCAGGGCTACCGGTTCCTGGTGCGCAATTTCCCGACCGGCGGCCAGAT
>JASHYD010001300.1 GCA_030043175.1 Xanthobacteraceae bacterium
CTTGATCCAGAGTTCGCGAGAGCTATCAACAGTAACCGCAATAACGATGAAGGAGGCATTGCCATGCGGTGCTTTATGCATATCGACACCGGGATGGTGCGTATCGAGGACCGCTCCGGTTCCGAGTTCCCTGACCTGCGGGCGGCCGAGCACGCCGCCATCGAAAACGCCCGCAACTTTCTGTTGAAGCAACGATCCCTGGTGATCTTGCCCCATTTTTTTCGTGGAGATCAGCGGCGAATCTTGTGATCTCCTGGCCATGCTGTCATTGCGCAGACTCTTACTCGGCGAGGTCATTACCGACCGTCACCGCGGCTTGTGCGACATGATTCCGCACCCTGGCTGCGGCTGAACAGTGATCTTGCCATCCAGCATGCCAACCCGGCCTACCTGCGCGCCACCTTAAAGAACCACGATTCCATCGCAGGGCACAACGTGTTCGAGGCCTTTCCGGACAACCCAGCTGACCCAATGGCCGACGGCGTGAGGAACCTATCGATATCGCTGCACGACGTGCTGCGCACGCGCCAGCCGCACCGGATGGCAAGACAGCGCTACGACATACGCGCCCGCAGCGGTGCGTGGAGGTTGCGGCGGTGGAACCCAATCAACGTTCCGGCGCTGGATCATAACGGCGAAGTGGTTTCGATTATACATCACGTGGAAGACGTAACCGGTCCCGTCCGACGATCGCAGCTTCAATGCCACTGATCGTCGCGCAGCGATTCCTCACCTCAAGCTGCACTCGGCACGCACCAATTTGCTCTGGGCACTGCCTCTTCGATCCCAAATCTCGCTCCGATCCCGCTGCACGGCGATGCTGCGAGATTGCGGACCTTAATCCAGACGCGGCACAGGGCAGACCGGTAGGTGCTATCAACCTTCTTCGAGATGATGCCCTCGGCGCCAATCCGGCATGCATGAGCGAACGCGGTCGCCCCATCCTCGGCGAGGTGTTCGTTAAGCGGGATGCTCGCTTCGGTCTCGCGCAGCAGCTGCGCCAGCGCCGCCTTCCGGTCTAGGAATGGAAGATTGCCGTGCCATCATGCTCGACAAGGTCGAACGAATAGAGGATTGCGGTCCGAGCGGCCTCACGACGGGATAACTCCCCGAACCGTGACAAGCCGTCAGGTCCCAACACAACCGCCTCGCCGTCGATGGTGAAGCCACGCCGTCCAGCCATAGGCGGTTGCGGCTGTAAACCCGCACCGTGGGGCCGTCCCAGCGGACGATCATCCGGTAGCCGTCGTGCTGGATTTCAAAGTGGACCCAGCGGGGGTGCCTTGCCGCGAGGCCGAACTTCGTTCGTGCCTGCACGTTGTGCAGGGCATCGCGCGCATGGACCGTCAAGCCTGGGCTAACGCACACCAATCATTTCTGGTGAAAAATCGATCAATGTTCGGCAGCGAGGGCGCTGCGCCCTGTGTCCATGATGCGCAGCTTCACGATGCTATCAGCTTTCGTCGTCCAAGACCTTTTCGGCCCTAAGTGTCGCCAGCCGACGATTGACCAGACCAGCGATCATGCTTGCGTCGAAGCCGTGGGCGCTCAGTAGCAGCTGCGTGAGGCCGCTGGGGCCGGCGGTCGCGAGCATCGTAAGCTTGCTGGTCCATGTTTAGGCGCGGTTCGGTAATTGCCAAAACCTCCTATGAAGCATTGCCGCATGTATTTCCCGTCTCTTCACGCGCGAGGCGCAGTTTTCGCGTCGCCAACACAAGAGTAGCGCTAAATCCGGGCCCACACCTGGTTTCATCGACCACAGCGTAAAGCCCGGAGCGGAGATCGGATAGATGAATACCCCGCGACCCGACGGCAAGTGTGTCGGTGCAGGTCGCTCAAATCGCGTATTCCTTGACACCGAACGGCGAGAAGTAGACGGACGGACGGACAGGGAGCACGCCACCGCTAGTTTCGATCCCGACGACCAGGATGCGGACGATCTTGAAAGCACTGTCGCCGTGCCGAGCGAGTCCGACTTGGATTCCGCGCATGTAGGCCACGTTCCTGATCACACAGGCGCTCGGATTTTGTTCTTCGGCATTGACAACCCCGATAGCGGCTTGCACATCACCAGTGAACAGGGCAACGAAACGTTCCACCTGTGCCTGGGTATCGCAGACGAGGCTTGTGCCGACCTCATAATCTGAGGCTTGCGCTGGAGCGCAGAGCGGGAAGGGGGGCAGTGCAAGCAACAGAGCGAGGCGCGTTGCGAAGCTCATCAGAGCCTCCTCTCATCAAGTTTAATTCCCTCCCAATAGTCGTCGAGCAAAGCATGGCCCAGGTTCACCACAACGAGAGAGCGAATCTCTACCGAGCCGTCCATCCTCTGTTCGACATGATGCCTCTCGCATCGTCACAGACAGAAAAGTGCGTTGGGCAAGTTCTCGTTCCCGCCCTCCTTTCACACGTTCGGGATTGATTCCTCGCCTTCTATCACGCTACCGCGAGTGGGCCATTCGCTTGGCAATTGCAATCTAGGGACCGTCGCTACGAGGGCTGGCGACGTGATGTCCCTTCGTCCGGAGCGAATCGCGGCGGAGCAAGATGAGCACAATCGTTGCGCCCAAGAACTGCGCTGTTGCGCCGGTTCGATCAGATCGGCCAGGTCGGGGTGAGATTGCTCCGCGAAGGGCCGGCCTTTTTGCTAGGACGTCGGGAGGGCCCAACTCGGAGGCCTTGCTTTACCACCGCCGCGCTTGGGCTGCGTCGGCTTGGACATCGGCAATGCCTCCATCTGGCGCTCGGTCATACAGACATGAGGAAGGGCTTCGACAGACTCGCCGTGCTGGTCCAGGCGGAGCTCGTCATCTTACGATCACTTCCCCGTAGCTTCGTAGTCAAGTTTCGCTGCGAGAGTTCCGGGCGTTTCAGTGTGGCTTGTTGCAGCCATGCGAGAAATGCGGCGGAGGACAGCGGATGACTGATTCGGGTTTCCCGAAGCCCACGCGGCGTGGGGTGCTCAAGGCAGGGCTCGCGGCTGGTGCCATCACCGGCACGGGAGCGTGGACGCGCGATCCGGGGGACGGCCGGGGCCATCCGGTGCCGCTGCGCCAGCCGGGCTCGCTCCCGTTCCCGAGGCTGGCCCCGGGCACGGACACCATCCCGCAGATCGAGCACATCGTGGTCCTCATGATGGAGAACCACTCCTTCGACAACCGGGTGGGCATGCTCGACCGCCACGACGTGGATGGCTTCCGGCTCGGCCGTGATGGGCTGCCCACTGCCACGAACCCGTATCCCGACGGCACCATCCAGCACGCGTTCCAGATGCCGACGACGTGCCAGCTAAACTCGCAGCCCAGCCAGGAGTGGACCGCGAGCCACAACGCCTACGACAACGGCAAGAATGACGGGTTCGTGCGGACCCCCATCTCTCCGCTGACCACCGAGATCGTGGGCGGCGTCGCCATGGGCTACTGGCAGGCAGAGGACCAGCCGTTCTACGACTCCCTTTACAAGAGCTTCCCGATCGCCGACCGGTACTTCTGCTCGGTGCTCGGCCAGACCTTCCCCAACCGCCGCTACGTGATCGGGGCGACGTCCCTCGGCCAGATCGACGACATCGGGGTCAACCTGACCGACTACCCGGTGAACGGGACGATCTTCGACACGCTCGACGCGCACGGCATCTCGTGGAAGAACTACTGGACCACGTCGTCGTCGCTAGAGCTGTTCCCGAAGCTGTTCTTCAATAACCAGGGCACCAAGTCCATCAACATCAGCAACTTTTTCACGGACGCGGCGGCCGGCACGCTGCCGGCCTACAGCTTCGTCGAGCCTGACTACGGGAACCAGTCCGAGGAGAACCCGCAGAACATCGCGGTGGGCGAGGAGTTCTCGGCCAAGGTCATCAACGCGGTCATCAACGGCCCGGACTGGGACCGGACGCTGCTCATTTTGACGTATGACGAGCACGGCGGGTACTACGACCACGTGCCGCCGCCTGCGGCCATCGCGCCGGACAACATCGGCCCGATCCTGGCGCCCGGCGAGTACGGTTTCGACGGGTTCAACCGCTACGGCTTCCGCGTGCCGTTCGCGATCGTGTCCCCGTGGGCACGCCGGCACTATGTCTCGCATCAGGTGTTCGACCACACGTCGATCCTGAAGCTGGTCCAGACGAAGTGGAACCTCCCGGCGCTGACCTTCCGCGACGCCAACGCCACACCGATGCTGGACATGCTGGACCTGCGCCGCCCGCAATTCGCCGAGCCGCCTCAGCTCGCGCAGCCGCTTGCCGTGACCGACCCCACCGCGCTCGCCTGCAGCGTCAACGGCCCCGGCACCATCCCGCCCGTCGGTTCGGTCACGCCCGCCTAAAGTTGCCCAGGGGCTTTCTGGCCCCGGATGTGCAGCGGTCGAGGAACGGCAGATTGCGCAGATCCTCGCCGTCGTACTCGATCAGGTCGAAGGCATAGAGGATCGCTGTTTAAGCGGCCTCTTGCCAGGACAACTCCTCGAACCGTGACAAGCCCTCAGGCCCCAGCACAGCCGCCTCGCCGTCGATCGTGAAGCTCTTGGCCCTGATCAGCTCGGCGGCTCTACACGGGATTGCGCCCCAGCGATGTGGTGTGCCTTGGCCGGCAGCACATCGAGACAGAGTGTCCGAGACAGAGTG
>JASHYD010001301.1 GCA_030043175.1 Xanthobacteraceae bacterium
CAATTTGCAACCGATGAGGCAGCGTCCCTGAGGGCTTCGCTTGAGGCCGTAGGTGCTGCAGCTATTGGTGCGATACCCGTGACTGCCGCGAGCGCCGCAAATCCGGCCAGTCACCGCAATGAACATAGATTACAATGAGGAACATCGTTCTTGCGGGCCCGCCGCACGACCGTGCAGTTGCCGCGCCTGACATAAGCAAGCAGCCTCGTTTCAACCTTGGGAGTGGTGGTGCTGGCACGGGGGTGGCGTCCCGCCTCTTCTTGCCGCGCGGCACCGCTTCGCTTCTGGATTCATGTCAATGTTTTCAGGCATTTAGCGCGGGGCCGAGACCGTGTATGCTGCGGTCGAGATGATCGACGCTTGGGCTGACGAGGCAGACGAATGATATCAACGGGATCGTGCTGGTTGCCAGCGCTGTTGCTGGCAACCTCGCTCGCTGCCTGTTCGGCGCGCCCAGGTCCGGAACTGCTCAGTCCGACCGCGTCGGCTTCCAGTGCGCGGGTCGTGGCGGTCTATGTGGCAACAACGCGTGCGCGCCAAAGACCGGGCAGCAACGTTTTCACCAACGACCGCAGCCGCGAGCTGAACTACGCCGCGTTCAAGATCGCGATCCCGCCGGTTCATCAGCCCGGCCACATCGAGTGGCCTGGTTTGGCGCCGGATCCGGCGCTGAGCTTCGCCACCCTGCAGCAGAAGGTGCTCGACAAGCGGACATTCGAACAGCTGACCGCAGCGCAGAGCAGCCCGCATACGCCGCTGAAGGCTACCGTATTTGTCCACGGCTTCAACACCAATTTCCAGGAGGCGCTGTTCCGACTCGCTCAGATGACGGCGGACGGGGATGTCGTAGGCGTGCCTATCTTGTTCGCCTGGCCGTCTGAGGCGAAACTGACGGGCTATGTGGTCGATAAGGACGCGGTCGCTGCGTCGCGCGATCAACTGGCCGAGGTGCTGACGATGCTCGCGCGCAATTCCGATGCGGACGTCGCAGTGATTGCGCACAGCATGGGCGCGTGGCCGGCAGTAGAGGCGCTGCGTCAGCTCCGTCTGGCTCACAAGGACGCGGTCATCAGGCGCCTGCGCATCGTTCTCGCAGCGCCCGACATCGACGTCGATGTGTTCCGCACCCAGATGGCGGTGATTGGGCCGCTGTCGCCACCAATGACGGTGCTCGTCGCGCGCGACGACATCGCACTCTCCCTCGCGAGCTTCATCGCCGGTGAGCGACCAAGGCTTGGGATGATCGACGTGGACGATCCCCGCATTCAGGAGACGGCCGTAAAGGCGAAGCTGGAGATCGTCGATGTGTCGAGTGTGAAGGCGCCCGACAGGATGAATCATGAGCGCTATGCCAGCCTCGCCGCTCTGTACCCGCGGCTCGCCGCCTCTGATGCCGACGGCATTGGCATACGCCGCGCCGGCGCCTTCATCTTCAACGCCGTCGGCGCAACCATTTCGAGCCCGTTCACACTGGCGGGCAGTGCCATCGGAAGCCGGTGATGCCCGAACCCGGAACGCAGACGTAGCGAAGATCCAGGAGGACAGCCGCGTGGATAGCTCCGGCATGCCGAGGAAGCGCTTCCGGCGGCGGATTTCCTAGCCGTCCGCACCGATTGCTGCGATGGACTTCTCGATCGCGACAGCAAGTTGCGGGGCTATGCGTTCATCGGATCGATCGATAGCACCCATTCACCCGTTGGGAGCAACAGAATTCTTTTGCGGACCGAGGCCCTGCCATGCATGCTCGGTTACCTGCGCTTTTTGATTTCGCGATCGCGACCGTATCGTCATCGCGGCCGCAATCGACCAGGAAGACTTCACCCTCTCTCATGCTTCTGGAAATTCCGAATATTATAGCGTGTTGCAGGACGGACACACCCGTTGCGTCAATTGCGTGTACATTTGTTATAAAGCTGGAACAGCAGAGGTGCGGGTTAGTGCCATGTCAAGCGCCATGCAGGCCGAGAGCTCCGCAGACTCGTTGAACCTATTAGTTGAGGCACCTCTTGTTCGCCAGGCCGACCTGAAAAATGACGGATATCCAGACGGGCTGTCCTCGGTT
The DNA here is from genome assembly GCA_030043175.1 of Xanthobacteraceae bacterium. The sequence continues at coordinate 2,063 of JASHYD010001301.1, forward strand.
GGCAAGCGAGCGATCGCCCTCGTCCGTTTTCTGATAACTTTTTGTATCGGCGTTGCTGCCACCTTGGCTTGGCAGTCGTATGGCGATCTGATCGCACGCTCGTACCCGCCGCTTAACTGGTTGGCGCCGCAGGTCGAACCAGTTCCACAGAACGCGCCTGACGCGATCAGGCCAGCCTTGCGAACGGCCTCTTCTCCCGATCAGCAGCAGCCCAGCGCAATATCGCTCGATCTCGACGCGGTGGGGCAAGACACCGACCGGATCGCCTCTAGTCACGAGCAAATGACGAGCAACGCAGACCGGATCGCTACAAGCCAAGAGCAGATGATCCACAGCCTCGACCGGATTGCCAGAAGTCAAGAGCAGATGATGCGCAGCCTCGACCAGTTCACAGCCGACCAGGAGCAGACGGCGGGCGGGATCACGAAACTACAGGAGCTCGAACAGTCCAATAGTGCGAGGAACTCGGAGCCTTCACCGCTACCTGACTCCGCCTCCGCGCGCATGCCCGTACCGCGCCCTCCCTCTGCCTCAGCGCCCATGCCCGTACCGCGCCCTGTCTCTGCCTCCGCACCCGTGCCCATACCGCGGCCTTCCTCCGCCCCGGCGCCGAAGCCCCTTTCGCAGGCATCGCGGGCATCGACGCTGCCCTGACGGCTGGCCCCGGTCCTTGCTTTTGTTGGAGCTTTCCAAGGGGCCGGGCTCTGTCAGCCGGATTGCAGGTACGCACCCTCCAGCCGACACTTGCCGCGTGGCCAACCGCCTTGCAACCGGGTTCGCCATCCCCGCCCAGCCGGTCCTAGCGTCAAAATCGCCTTCCTGCGCTGATGATGGGTTCACGGAACTAAGCACGATGGCTATCGACTGCTCGTGCGCCGGCGACGGCCCCGCTGTGCCGCTTCACAGCCGCAACGCCTTTCTGTGCGAGCTACCGAGGTAAGTCGAAACTTCCGCGGTACCTACCTCGCCAACAACGGCTGCGACTTTGCAACGGCGACCGACGCTATTGCAAGCGGGTGCAGATTTCGGCGAGGCGTTCCTCGCCAATCTGGGATCTGGTCGCCCGCTTGCGTGCGCGAGATAACGCCCCGGCCGCGATCAGATGTGATACATCAGCGGCGTTTTCTGCCCGCTGTCGAGCGCCAGCATGTCAGCGAAGGTGAGGCGATCGAGTATATCCGCCACTGCATCGCGCACCTTCACCATTGTGAGCCGGACGATGCACGTTTTTACATCATCGCAATCCTCGCACGCCTGATAGGCAGTCCTGCTCGCGCAAGCGATGGGAGCTAACGGCCCATCAAGGGTGCGAATAACAAATCCAATCTTGATTTCGCTTGGCGGGCGAGCCAGCATGTATCCGCCGCCCGGTCCTTTCTTCGCATGCACGATTCCAGCGTTGCGCAGATCACCGAGGATGGCGTCCAGAAACTTCTTCGGGATATTGTTCGCCTCGGCGATATCAACGCACTGTGCGGTCTCGCCTTTGGGAAGACATGACAGGTGAACCACGGCCTTTAGGCCATACTTGCCTTTTGCAGTGAGCATTTGTCTGCCGTTGGAATAAAGCTCGCGAATCGTAATGCATATTATCTATAAATAGCATGGATTATAGCAGAAATCTAGTGCCACGTCTCATCGCGACGGAACGATTTTTGTTCTGTTTCCGCACTTATCGATTATTTAGGTAGACAATACATCTTTTGTGCTCCGTTTGCCTTCTGCGGAGCGAGTATCATGAGGCGCAGAAAGTTCCTCGGTTTTTCGCTGTGGTTGATGGAATCCCGCGCAGCTCATCGGGGAGCCACCAGACAATAGTGGATCGAGGAGCTGCGGATCGGCTGCGAGAAGACGGGCGTACCAGCTAGCGCGGCGTCATATGGACCAAGGCCACGAAGCCGCCGGCGCCGATCGCCTACGCCATTAAGGCTGGGTTACCCTGCTGCGTGACATTGGTGCGACTTTGTCAGCATTCAATGCATTGTCATCCTGCAAGGGCTGGAGACACCGCCATGCGAAATGGTCCGCCTTGCGGAAAACGGGCAGTCCTCGTGCGCTATCTTCAGCGCTGCGCCGTGACCTCTCGGGTAATTCACCCCTCGATTCAGACCGCATCTTTCGCGTAGGCCCAGCGATACGTCAACGCAGGATTCGAACTTGCGGGCGGCCGGGGAAACCGGGCCCGCTTCTCGGATGCACTGCTGACTTTTCTGTTGCGTCGTCATATCGGCGACGCGCGCAGCTTGACGATCCACCCGGCCAACACGACACATTGGCAGGTTACGCTGCAGGCGCAGGATGCCACCGGCGTATCCGGATGTTCAGGTGCGGCTTTCGGTCAGCATTGAGCATATCGACGACATCATCGCCGACATCGAAGCCTTGCGGCAGTCAAAAAAATCACAACAGCGGCATGAATTTTATAGTTGACTTAATAGATAGATTATCGTCAAATCTCCGACGTCGCGTCATGGGCGCGATCGCGGAATTTGATGGAGCAGCTTGCGCCGCGTCACCAAATCGCTGAAGCGTCACGAAGCGTCTTCGTGGCTTCGCTCGCCCGTGGAGTTGCTGCGATGAAGCTTCGTTTCTTTATGTCCGAAAGTTCCTCCCCGGACCACTTCTCCTGCCGCTGTGCCTCGGCCGCGACCGGCGTGTCTCAGCATCCGCGCCGCTAATGATCCTCCATGCAGTCTTGGGTCAAGGACGCCGGCGATGCCGGCGGCAGGAGTGTTTATGTCCGACACATACATCATCGAAACCCGCTAGGGAGCGGCTGGCATCGTGGTCCACGATCGACGCGGCTTTCGTTTCTTCGCGGTCACCCATTGATTTCAATCATCTCGAAGGCCGGCTTCTTCGGCTCGCCGAAGGACGCCGAAGCCGCGGCGCAGCGGCACATCGGAGAGCGTCAAGGAGGCACCGAACGTGTCGCGCCAGGACGACCTAGCACGGCAGCGCGCAATCTGACAGCACCAGCGTTAGCAATGGATGCCAAAGCAATCTCGATGTCACACATCTTCAAACAGCACCGTCGACAAGTAGCGCTCCACAGAGGATGGCAGCATGACGACGATATTCTTCCCCGCCATGCGTGGGCGCTTGCCTATCTCGAAGGCGGCTGCGATCGCGGCCCCCGACGAGATGCCGCCCAGTATTCCCTCATAGCGCGCAAGCGCTCGGGCGGTGTCGAAGGCTGTGTGGCTTGAGATGGTAATGACCTCGTCGATGACCGAACGATCAAGAATATCCGGCGCGAAGCCGGCACCAATGCCCTGAATCCTGTGAGCGCCCGGCTTGCCACCGGACAGCACGGGGCTCTCCTTGGGCTCCACGGCGACGATACGCAGGGACCGCTTCCGTGGCTTGAGAACCTGGCCGACCCCCGTAATGGTCCCGCCGGTTCCGACGCCGGCCACAAACACGTCTACCTCGCCGCCCGTGTCGTTCCAAATCTCCTCTGCGGTGGTAAGGCGATGGATCTCAGGATTTGCACGATGCTTGAATTGCTGCGGCATCACCGCGTGGCGGACTGTACGGATCAATTCCTCGGCCTTTTCGACCGCTCCGCGCATTCCCTGGCTTGCTGGCGTCAATACGAGTTCGGCGCCGAGCAGCTTCAGCATCTTACGCCGTTCCATGGACATGGATTCCGGCATCACGAGGATCAGGCGATAGCCACGAGAGGCCGCCACAAAAGCAAGTGCGATACCGGTATTGCCGGAGGTCGGCTCGACCAGCACACTTTCTGGTCCGACCAGCCCGGCTGTTTCCATGTCTTCGATCATGGCAACGCCAATGCGATCTTTGACGCTCGCAGCTGGACTGAGGAACTCGAGCTTGGCAAGGATGTTGGCCTTGACGCCATGCATCTCTGGCAATCGAAGTAGCCTCACGATCGGCGTGTCGCCAATGGCCTCGGTGATGGAGCCGTAGACCCGCCCGCGGCCAGGCTTTGTCTTGGATTTCGCACGGGCGGAGATGTGGGCCGTTGTTCTGGTTGACATGAGGCTTCGAGAATATTCCGAAAAAGGATTGGATGAGTCGCCGCCCGTGGAATCACGAGCAACCTATAAGTAGCTCACTGAATGGCGGAGTCAAAAAGACCCCAAAGGGATCGCAGGTTCCCATATAGGTGTATTGCAAGGCACAGGCTGAGGTGATGACGTCGGTTCAGCGCTCGAGGGCAGTGGACGGAAGTCCAGTAAGGCATCACTGGAGTCGAGGGCTATGTTGTCGGCGCGGGCGCGCGAGACCGGGCTCCATCTGAGCCAGTTGTGCAAATAGTGGCGCCCTGACCGAGAGTGCTGGACGAGGTCTGCCCATATCTTCGCAGTCAGCGGACGCGCAACAGTGAGCACCGCTGCCAGCAGCGTCCGCCGTCCTATCCGGACTTCAACTATTCCGAGATGGTCTAACGCCCGGCGCGAAACAACCTCTCCGACTTCCGCGGGAGAGAAAGCGCATAACGAGGTTGGTCTTCTGCGCGGAGAGAGGCCGCTTACCAGCGAAAACGCGCGCCGGCCGTGGTGACCCAGAAGTCGCTGTGGAGATAGCCAGCCTCCAGGCCGCCAGCCAGTTGGTTGTACGTCGTGCCTATGTAGGTGTCCCATTTCGACGCGAACTGCGAGTCGACCATGGCGGTGAAAGCTTGCTGCGTACCGGAGCAAGTTGCCTGCGCCAGCCCGTTGCTTGCGCAGGTCTGCCCCTTTGTCCCGCCGACACGGTGGCGCCGCCTGAGTAATCGTTCTGGCTCAGGTAGCAGTACCCCGCATAGACGTCCACCGAAGTGGTGAGGGAGTATCTGGCGCCGACAAAGGCGAGTTGCAGGATTTTGTCGCGGGCGTATCCGGTGTTGTTGATGAAGAACGGATTCGAGCTGGCGCTGCCGTTGTTGTTGAATGCGTATCCTGCTTACATGTGTCCGGCTTGCGGCCCCAGGGGGCTCGTTCGCCTCGACAACCCCCGACTGGAACGGCTCCTTGGCTCGTTTCACGGCCGTTGAAGTCGAGCCCGTCATTCGGCCAAGAAACGTCACGTTACGATCCGGCTGCCGGCTCATTCGCATTTGGCCTGATCGGTGGCGTCGGGACGTTGCCGGGCGGCGGTACCACGGAGGCTACGAGAGGCACGACTTCGCTGAGGTACAGGCTTAACTCCGCCAACTACCATCTTGGCCTGTTCGCCCAGGTCGGCGGGTATGACGAGGGCAACCCCTCGAAGGGGTCGTACCAGGCTGATGGTGACATGGCAGCGGGTGTAGCGTCTTGATTGGCGGAAAGAAGCCGGCGACGAGCCGGACGAACTTCACCCAGCTTGATGCTGTACCGCCTGAGCGGACATGAGCCACAGCCGCCTCACCTCGTTGAAGAACCACCACAGGCTGGCGTGGTTACCGAGACTGCGAAGTAGTTCAGATGCCCTTGCAGCATCCGCTTCATCCAGGCGTCGGTGATACGTCTATCGCATGCCGAAGAAAAGCGACAGCATTACCCAAGGCAGCGCTGTGCCGCTGCGCTTTAGTTTCTCGTCAACGATTCGCCAACCTGGTTCGTCGATCATCGCAAAGCCGCATCCTCCAAGCTCTGCCAATAACGTCGATTTACCGCCGCTGGAACAGCCTGATCGTGACAAAGTTTTCCGGCGGGTCGTTCACGCCTTCGGGAATCCGTAGAGCGCCGCCGGGTTGTCGACCAGGATGCGGTTGCGGATGCGCTCGTCCGGCGCCCATTGCGCAAGCTGGTCGAACAACAACGCGTCGTCGGGCTTGGTGGTCTCGTTCGGGTGCGGCCAGTTCGAGCCCCAGACCATGCGGTCGGGCGCGGCCTTGACATAGGCGGCACCGACTCGGTTCACGTCGGCGTAGCTGGGCGGACCGTCCTTGCTGCTGTCGTAGGTAATGGAGAGCTTGACCCAGGTGCGGCCCTTGTCGACCAGCTCAAGGATGTACTTGAAGGCCGGGTCGTCCACTCCCTGATGCTGGCGGATGTGGCCCATATGGTCGATCACCAGCGTCGCCGGCAGGCGGTTCCAGAGCTCGGCCAATTCAAGGATCGGGCCGGCCTCGATGTTGATCTGCACATGCCAGCCGAGATCGGCGACCCTTTTCGCCAGCGGCTCGATCTCCCTGGCGACTGCAGGAGGAACGCTGCCTCCGGTCGAGGAGAAGCGGATACCCCGCACGCCGCCTTCGTGCAGCATTGTCAACTCTGCGTCGGAGATCGCGGGACCGACGATGGCGACACCACGCGCATTGCCACCACTCTGCTTGATGGCATCGAGAGTCACAAGATTTTCGTCGAACTTCGCCGGAAACCCGATTGGCGTCACCACGATGTTGCGGTTGGTGCCGATACGCTTCTGCAGCAGGCGGTAGTCCTCAACACGCGCGTTCGGCACCACACGCGAGCCAGCGCGGACCGGGAAGCGGGCGGCGTCATAAATATGGTGGTGACAGTCGCACGCGTTGGGCGGCGCCTTCAATTTCGCCGGCTCGCTCCCAGTGGAATTCGGCGCTTGCTGGGCGTTACTGTCCCGGAGCAGAAGCCCCGAGGTCGTTGCTGCGAAAACGGCGCTCGTAGTGCCCTGAATGAAAGTCCGGCGGGCGATCATGTGGCTGCTTTCCTTGATTCGAGTTTTGATGGCAGGCGAGCACGGATTGACCAAGCTTGCGCTTCGTGACATTCGACGCGAAAGGCAGGGCGGCGGCGGTCAAATCACAGGATTATAGGAAGCGCTGCCAGTATCGAATGTCATCGGAGATTCCGCCTTTTGGCCATGGCCTCTGTGCCTCCGCACTGATGCGATGATCGTAATCGGACATGCTCGGGGTGCGCAAGCGCCGCAATCGCCTTGGTGAGGTTCGGGTCATGAGTGCCGTTTTCGACGATGTCCGTCGCAATTGCGGTATACCGCCGACTCCGGCGACGCCGCTCACATACGCTCTGTGCAGTAATGATAGCGACTTCGTGGTGTTCTGCTTGTCCAAGCCGGAAGACGGGGAGGCCTTTGCCAGGCGCTTCGGTGGGGAGCGGTTGGCGACGGGCAGTCGGCGATGATGCTGAAAACAAGCGGGCGGACTCGTTGTTCAGAACGAACGCAAAGTGCAGAACGTCAGTTCACGTAGGAGGACTGGACCAATTGACGGGCAACAACGCAGCCTCCGATTGGTCTGAAAGTAACCCCAAGCTGACCTTAAATCGCATGTGTTGAAGCCACACAGATGCCAACTGAATGAGCTGCGTCTGAAAGCACCGAGAACGGCCCGACGGAGCCCCTCCGCCGCATTCTTTGGGTCCGTCGGGCTCACCGCGCTACTCAAGGAGAAGCCCGAATGAAGGACGATGCACAAGAGATCACTCGCCTGCGACCAGCACCACGGTGTCCCGGGCCGGGAGCCCCGCAGCGGGATGGCGCACAATGACCCAACGCGAGCAAAGAAGATCGGACAAATTCGGGATAGGTTCAATTCGGGCGAGACCTGCTCGCCCGAACGCAGTTCATTGATCAAGGGGTATCAGCTTCTCAGCCCCCGTCACCCTGCTGCGGGGTCCGCGCCGCCACCGGCCCGACGATCCGCTCGAAATCGGCGTTCGAGCCGGGAACGCCATGGATCGGCACGTGCGTTGACACATCCAGCTTGAGACGCTTGAGGTTGCGATACAACACGACGGCGTTGTTGTTCACATTCGCCAAGTTGCCTCCCGCGGGCGGCGGGCCGTAAAGGTCCGCGTTGACCACGATCTTATCCTTGGGGAGATAGGCGATCAGCATGTTGTCGCTGTGGTTGAGCCCATCGACGTGATAGAGCTCGATGATCTGATTGCCATCGCTGATCGTGTAGTGGTCAGTGAACGTCTGCAATTCCAGCGTTCCCGGACCGGTCGGGGCGAAGGGCCGTTGCGACAGCCGATCGGGCTGCAGCGTCCGCGGCTGCGGAGCCAAGACGACGCGGGTGTAGAAGTTCCGGTTGCGGTCGTCAGTGATGACCGTCGCGCCTTCCGCCACGAAGCCGCGCACGC